>DAOWHE010000037.1 GCA_030641585.1 Dehalococcoidales bacterium
CCTTCAGGGACTGAGAATTATCATTGTAACTCATGTTGCTGGCTACCTTGCCCCCGACACTCAGCAATTTACCCGGGAGAACAGGCAAATAGTTGAGAGCAAGGGTGGCATGGTGCTTACCACTGCCCACGCCTTTGGTGGGGTTAGTCGGGCTATGCGCCAAAAATTCAATACATATGTTATTGGAGACATAATTGCCAATAGCCTCAGGGTTTTCGGTGAGGGGATGAAGGTAGTCGTTGAGATTGCCATGATGGCGGCTGATGGCGGGCTGGTGCGCACCGATGAGGATGTTATTGCTATCGGCGGCACTGGCAAGGGCGCCGATACCGCCGTGGTGCTCCAGCCGGTTATCTCCCAGAACTTTTTTGACCTGAAGGTTAAAGAGATTCTGTGCAAACCTCACTTCTAGGATTTATTATCTACCCTTCGGGCTTGATTGTGGGTATGTTGTTCGAGTCGCGCGATTTCATTGCTGACATTATTGCTAACCATCCAGAAAACGTAAAAAGTTACTTGCAGATGTTAAAAAGCAGAGAACGAGGCTAAATACCGTACTAAATGGGGCTCACCCCTCCCTCGCCTTCTTTTGCAGTTCGTAGAGTTTTGTTAGTGCCTCAAGCGGCGTCAGGGAATTGATGTCCAACTTTTCAAGCTCCTCTAAGACCGGCGGCTTTTGCCCGAAGAGTGTTAGCTGCTGGGTTGGCTCTTTACGCCGTCCCCGGGCCACTTTCCTTGTCTTGGTGCTATGCTCCTCCAGTTCCTCGAGCACCTCGTTGGCGCGGTGGAGCACTGACTTGGGTAGCCCGGCCAGTTTGGCGACATGGATGCCGTAGCTCTTATCAACACCGCCGGGAACAATCTTTCTCAGGAAAATAACCTCACCGGCTTCCTCGGTGACGGCCACATTAAAGTTCTTCACCCGCGGCAGGTAGCTGGCAAGCTCCACCATTTCATGGTAATGGGTGGCAAAAAGGGTCTTGGCCCCCAGCCCTGAATAGTTATGGATATACTCGGCGACGGCGCGGGCGATAGCCAGCCCGTCATAGGTGCTGGTGCCCCGCCCAATCTCGTCAAGGATAAGAAGTGAGCGCGGCGTGGCATTATTCAGGATATTGGCTGTCTCTATCATTTCCACCATGAAGGTGGACTGACCGGCAGCCAGGTCTTCTCTGGCACCGACGCGGGTAAAGATGCGGTCGACCAGACCGATGGTTGCCGAATCTGCCGGCACAAAACTGCCAATCTGCGCCAGAAGCACAACTAGTGCCACCTGTTTTATATAGGTTGACTTGCCGGCCATGTTAGGCCCGGTAAGAATGATAAGCTGGGCATCATCACTGGCTAGCTCAGTGTCATTGGGGACAAAGTCATAATCTATCAGGCTTCTCTCTACCACCGGGTGGCGTCCCTGTCTAATAATTATCTCGCTGCCCGTGGTCAGCTTCGGGCGGACATAGCTATAGCGCACCGCTACCTCGGCCAGAGCGGAGAAGACATCCAGCTTAGCCAGAGCATTGGCCAGGGCCAGAATACGCTCGCTGGCGGTGGCTAGCTGATGGCACACCCGACGAAAGAGAGCTGTCTCAAGCTCGGCGAGCCGGTCGCGGGCATTTAAAATCATTGACTCGTACTCTTTTAGCTCGGGAGTGATGAAGCGCTCGCCACCAACCAGGGTCTGCTTCCTGATGTAGTCCTCAGGTACTTGAGCAAGGTTGGATTGAGATACCTCGATATAGTAGCCGAATATCTTATTAAAGCCCACTTTTAATGATTTAATGCCGCTTCTTTCCCGCTCCTTAAGCTCCAGGTTGGCCAGATACTGCTTGGCATTCCTGGTTACCATGCGAAGGCTGTCCAGCTCTTCAGAGAAACCGTGCCTGATGACGCCGCCCTCACCCAGACGGGATGTCGGCTCATCCTCTATAGCTTCAGAAATCAACTCAATAACATCCTGGCGGGGTTTTAGTTCTTGAAGGAGCCAGCCAATCCGGTCACTGTTCTCGCCGGCCTGGGTTACTTCTATAAGTCTGGGCACTATTTCCAGGCTGCGTTTAAGAGCCACCAGCTCTCGCGGGATGGCGATATAGCCCCTTACCCGGTTAATCAGCCGCTCAAGGTCAGCCACCTCACCGAGTAGCGAGATGGTCTGGTTACGGGCCAGGCTGTTATCAAAGAACCAGCCGGTAGCTTCCTGTCTTCTCTTAAGCTCTTTTATATCAAGCAGGGGCTGACCGAGCCATCGTTTAAGCAGCCTGCCCCCCATGGCTGTTTTGGTTAGGTCAATGGTCTCCAGCAGCGAGCTGCTAATAGCCTCAGAGGTGCTGTGGAAGAGTTCAAGGTTAGCTATAGTTGTTTTGTCCAGCGCCATAAATGAACTGGTGGAGTAGGTAGAGAGCCTGCTCAGTTGTTCTAAGACTCCTTTCTGAGTTTGCTGGAGGTAGGAAATTATGGCACCGGCGGCCTGGACTGCCAGCGGCAGGTGTGAACAGCCGTAGCCGTCAAGGGTAGCCGCACCAAAATGGTCAAGTATTGTCCTTCGGGCTGCCTCCAGCTCAAACTGGTAATCGTCAAGGCGAGTTAGCGGCGCTGTTACGGCTAAATCGGCAACCTCCGTGCCTTTGTCAGTAATAATCTCCGCCGGTTTGAGCCGCTCAAGCTCGGCAGCCACCCGCTGAACAGGTAGCTCTGTTGTGGCAAACTCACTGGTTGTTATATCAACGTAGGCTATGCCGGCCTTATCACCAGCCAGAACCAGGCTGGCAAGATAGTTATTGACTTTATCCGAAAGAAGTCCCGGCTCAACCACGGTGCCAGGTGTTACCAGACGGACAACCTCACGCTCCACTATGCCCTTGGTCTCACCCGGTTTGGTCATTTGCTCACAGATGGCAACCTTGTGCCCCCGCTTAATCAGTTTAGCCAGATATTCATCTAAAGCGTGATAGGGAATACCGGCCATCGGCACCCGCTGCCCCTTGCCCATTCCCCTGGAGGTAAGGACAATCTCCAGCTCCCGGGAGGCAGTCTTGGCATCATCATCAAAGGTCTCATAGAAATCGCCCAGGCGGAAGAAGAGGATAGCCTGGGGGTATCTCCGCTTAATCCTGAGGTATTGCCGTCTTATAGGGGACAAATCTTCTCTCATAACTAAACCTATTCTACTAGAATCTGGGGCTAAATGGAATAAGGGCTGGAGGATTACTCTATCAACTTCACCCTCTTAGACACTCTGACAAATAGCCTCTATAGTAAAGGCTGGCATACGGTGGTAGAATATGTAGCGGATATTCTGATTACGCTCAGAGCTGGCTAGTAGGCGGGAGGCGGTTGTTGCGTTACTATATAGGCACATCGGGCTGGCACTACGGGCACTGGCGGGGTAAGTTCTACCCCGAGAAGCTAGCCAAGACTAAATGGCTGGAATTCTATGCCGGTCATTTTGCCACTGTAGAGCTTAATAATAGCTTTTACCGCCTGCCGGGAGAGGCGACCTTTGTCAATTGGTATGATAATTCGCCGGCTGATTTTATCTTTTCTGTAAAGGTGAGCCGCTTTATTACTCACATTAAGAGATTAAGGGACACCGGGGAAGCAGTAGAGAAATTTATTAGCCGGGCTAAGCTCTTAAAGGAGAAGCTGGGTCCGTTGCTATATCAGCTACCATCCAATTTGCACAGAAATGATGAGGTGCTGGAGTCTTTCCTGTCCTCGTTGCCCCGGGGCTTAAAACATGTATTTGAATTTCGGCACCAGTCCTGGCTTGAAGAGGAGGTCTTTGAAACTTTACATAAATATAATATAGGGTTTTGTGTCTTTGATATGCCCTCTCTTACCTGCCCGCTGCTGGCGACAACAGATTTTGCTTACGTCAGGTTTCACGGCAGCACCGGGCTGTACTCTAGCTGTTACTCTGGGGAGGAGTTAGCCCGCTGGGCAGCAAGGCTTACCGATTTGGCAGACGGGCTTAAGTCGGTTTACATCTATTTTAATAATGATGCTGAGGCCTTTGCCGTAAAAAATGCCAAGAGCTTTGGCGGCTACCTGCAAAATGCGTGTTGAAAGAGAGTCCAAGAGAGGCGAAGCCTCCAGATATCTTATAGGGAGTTTTAGAGGGACGAAGTCCCTCTCCTACAAACAGGTCCCCCTCCCTTACCAAGGGAGGGGGAAAAGGGGGAGGGTTACCCTATAAAACCC
>DAOWHE010000020.1 GCA_030641585.1 Dehalococcoidales bacterium
GGCAATCTCAACGACTACCTTCATCCCCTCACCGAAAACCCTGAGGCTATTGGCAATTATATCTCCAATAACATATGTATTGAATTTTTGGCGCATAGCCCGACTAACCCCACCAAAAGCGTGGGCAGTGGTAAGCACTATGCCACCCTTGCTCTCAACTATTTGCCTGTTCTCCTGGGTAAATTGCTGAGTGTCGGGGGCAAGGTAGCCAGCAACATGAGTTACAATGATAATTCTCAGTCCCTGAAGGGCATCCATAGCCCTGACTGCGGTATCACCCCCGGTAGATGCTATCACCACTGTTTTAATAGCCAGCTCCTCCGCCCGCTGTCTGGTGATACGAAGCACTTCCCCGGTATTCTCTCTGCCTGGCTTTTCAAAATAGACAGTCTTTAATTCCATCGGGTTCCCTTTCCAGTTTTCATATATTCTACCACCCTCTGCAAGCGCTTGCATGCAAGTCATTTACCCATCAGGGTTTAAGGGGCTTGCCCCTTAAGAAATAACCCCCCTCTCCTTTGAAGGAGAGGGGGGAAGGGGGTGACGTTGATAAATAACCTTATACCCTAGCCGCTATTTTTGACAAGCCGTTTTTGACAACAGGGTTCTCGAGCGTGCCTATCGGCTCTATCCTTACCTCCACGGTGTCGCCGGGGTACATGGCACCAATGCCGCTGGGGGTGCCGGTGGCAATAATATCACCCGGCAGCAGAGTCATCACGTTTGAGATAAAGTTTATGATTTCCGGGATAGAGTAGATAAGGTCACTGGTGTTGCCCTGCTGTTTAAGCTTGCCGTTTAGATAGGTCTCAACAACCACATTATTCGGCTCAAGCTCGGTCTCAATGCAGGGTCCCACGGCGGCAAAAGTGTCAAAGCTTTTGGCTCTGGTCCACTGCTTGTCATGGTTCTGGAGGTCACGGGCGGTAACATCATTAAAGCAGGTGTAACCCAGTACATAGTCCATGGCATCCTTGACCGCTACTCGCCACACCGGTTTCTTTATTACTACTGCCAACTCACCTTCATAGTCCACCCTAGCTGAGACAGAAGGATAAATAATATTATCTCCTGTCCCAATCACTGCCGTTGACGGCTTTAAGAAGATTAGCGGCGCATCAGGCACCAGCAGGTTGAGTTCCCTGGCGTGAGTGTGGTAATTAAGCCCCAATGCCACTATCTTGGAAGGTGAGCATGGAGATAGAAGTTTAACCTGCTCAAGCTGGTAATAATGGCCGGTTAATTTGATATGACGGAAGGGCTTGTCCTCAATCTCCTGAATGGTCAGGCCGTTTAATACGCCATATTTGACTTTGCCATCAAAGGAAAAGTGAACTATCTTCATTGCTCAAAAGGTATTTTAACTTATGCAGGTAAAAAGTACAAGGGGAAGGCTGCTTTTTGACAGTGAAGGTATGTTATGTCCACCTCCCTTGACACAAGCCAGAGCAGGTTGTTAAACTGTGGCGACTTCACATTGTTATTCGGCTATCTGGCCAGTGTTTTTATGGGGAGCAACAATTGACTCAAGAGGCAGCTAACAGCTTGCCGCCGTCACCGTCTTTAAGCCAAGGTCTGGTCTCGATTTTCACCGGTGATGGTAAGGGCAAGACTACAGCCGCCATAGGGACAGTAATACGAGCCGCCGGTCATGGACTGCGGGTATTTATCGTTTTCTTTATGAAGGGTAAGGACTATGTTCATGGGGAATTTGCTATCCTTTCCAAACTGCCTAATGTCACTGTGGCCAGCTTCGGGCAAATGGGCTGGGTGCGTAAAGACAAGGTTAAGCCAGAGCATAAAGAGCAGGCAGGGCTAGCTTTAGCTGCTGCCCGCCAGGCCATGCTCAGTGGTAACTTTGACCTGGTGGTGCTGGATGAGGTAAATGTAGCTGTAGCTAGCAAGCTGGTTGAACTGGATGAGGTGCTCCGACTTATTGATGATAATCCCCAGAATGTGGAACTCATCCTCACCGGTCGCTATGCTGACCCCAGGCTGGTTCAAAGGGCAGACCTTGTTACTGAGATGCTGATGATTAAGCACCCCTACACAAAAGGAATAAAGGCACGAAAAGGGATCGATTATTAACCGGTAATTCACTTTTAGGAGGCAATTATGCGTATAACACTAAGTGTAATCAAGGCTGATATTGGTGGTTATGTTGGTCATTCCGAATCTCACCCCGATATCTTAGCCAAGGCTGGTGAGCACATGGCAAAAGCCAAGGCAGATGGCTTGCTGATTGACTATCATGTAACCAAATGCGGTGATGACCTGCAACTCATTATGACTCACCAACATGGCGAGGGAAATGAGGAAATTCACAAGCTGGCATGGGATACCTTCATTAGTGGCACCGAGCTGGCTAAAAAGCTAAAGCTCTATGGCGCAGGGCAGGACTTATTATCCGATGCCTTCTCAGGAAATGTTAAAGGAATGGGCCCCGGTGTAGCTGAGATGGAGATTGAGGAACGCAAATCTGAGCCTATTATCATTTTTATGGCCGATAAGACCTCATCTGGAGCCTGGAATATGCCGCTATACAAGATGTTTGCCGACCCGTTTAATACCATCGGGCTGGTTATTGCTCCCAGTCTGCACACTGGTTTTGCTTTTGAAGTGCACGATGTCAAGGAACATAAGAAGATAACCCTGAATACCCCTGAGGAGATTTATGACCTGCTGGTTTTCATTGGCGCTCCTTCACGCTATGCAGTAAAAGCAGTTTACAGCCGGGAAACCAAGGATATAGCGGCGGTATCCTCTACCCAGCGGCTGTCTTTAATCGCAGGCAGGTATGTGGGTAAAGATGACCCGGTATGCGTTGTTCGCTGCCAGGGAATATTCCCGGCAGTAGGTGAAGTGCTGGACCCTTTTAGCTTACCCCATCTGGTAGAGGGCTGGATGCGGGGCTCTCATCACGGCCCCTTCATGCCGGTAGCCGTTGAGGACAGCACCCCGTCTCGCTTTGACGGGCCACCCAGAGTGACAGCTCTTGGCTTCCAGCTTGCCGAGGGCAAGCTGGTGGGGCCTCGTGACATGTTTGCCGATAAGTCCTTTGATAATGCCCGCCAGCAGGCAAATGATATAGCTGACTACATGCGTCGCCATGGCCCCTTTGAGCCACACCGCCTGCCTCTGGAAGAAATGGAATATACCACCATGCCTCAGATAGCGAAAAAGTTAGCGGGACGATTTCAGCCCTTGGCGGATTAAGGGGATGGCTAAGCTCCTCCTGGCAACAGGTAATCAAGCCAAGTTAAAAGAGCTAAGGAGCCTGCTCCGTGACCTCCCATATGAGCTGGTTACACTGCCTGAGGTAGGTATCAGCATCAAGGTAGATGAGAGCGGCAACAGCCTGGAGGAGAACGCCCGCTTAAAGGCAACCATCTTTGCTGACAAGAGCCAGCTACTAACCCTGGCTGATGACTCCGGGCTTGAGGTTGATGCCTTAGGCGGCCAGCCGGGTGTACTCTCGGCTCGCTATGCCGGAAAAAATGCTTCCGATAGTGAGCGGATAGACTACCTGCTATCCCGGCTTAAGGATGTGCCCTGGGAGAAGCGTTCAGCACTCTTCAGGTGTGTTATTGCCATTGCCACGCCTGATGGGCAGGTTGAGTTTAGCTCCGGCGCCTGCCGGGGAATTATTACCTTAAAGCCCAGAGGGGAACAGGGTTTTGGCTATGACCCTGTCTTTTACCTGCCTCGACTAGGTAAGACAATGGCTGAACTACCACTAGAGGTAAAAAACCAGTTGAGCCACCGGGGGAAGGCGGCCAGGAAAGCATACAGGGTACTTGAGCGGTTAAAGGAACGAGAAGATATTTGATGATTTTTTACTTGTATAGAACGCTGGATTAGTATATACTATACACCCTTACTTAACTATACTGCTGGGGGTGGATTATGAAACTAACATGTCTTCAGGAGAACTTAAATCACGGGCTTAATCAGGTTGGGCGGGCGGCGGCTACCAGAACAACACTGCCCATCACCAATAATATTCTTCTGGCTACAGACCAGGGACGTCTCAGGCTGGCAGCCACCAATCTGGAGATGGCAATTAGCTGCTGGCTCGGTGCCAAGGTAGAGACGGAAGGGACAATTACTGTTCCCGCCCGACTGCTTACCGAGTTTATCGGCTCCCTGCCCAATGATAAGGTTGCTATCAGCCTTTCCCCCAAGACTAAGACCCTGGGACTGAAGTGTGCCCGATTTGAGGCCAGAATCAGTGGTGTTGATGCCAAAGATTTCCCGCCTATACCCAAGATTGAAGATGGGGTTACCACCAAGGTGGAGGTGGAAGCCCTTCGTCAAGGAATCAGCCAGGTCGTCTTCGCTGCTGCAGCAGATGAATCTCGGCCGGTGCTCACCGGTGTTAGTGCCGAGTTTGATGGTGATTTGTTGACACTGGCGGCGGCTGACGGCTTCAGATTAGCCGTATATAAGCTGCCTCTGGCGGCTTCGGTTGCCGAAAAGACTACGGCTATTATCCCGGCGCGAACCCTGGCCGAGCTGAATCGGCTGGCAACTGACCAAGAGGAAGCTATTGAGATAACGATAAATGCCGGTAAAAGCCAGATTCTATTCCGCCTGAAGGATACCGAACTGGTATCCCAGCTAGTGCAGGGCACCTTTCCCCAATATGCCCAGCTTATTCCCCAGAGCTATAATACCCACGCCGTAGTTGATGTTGCTCAGTTCCTGATGGCAGCCAAGACAGCCTCTATTTTTGCTCGTGATGGTAGCGGCATTGTCCGCCTGGTAATGACCCCCGGTGGGGATGTAACCCCGGGTAAACTAACGGTTTCTGCCCGCTCTGAGGAGATAGGTGACGATGTCGGCGAGATTGATGCCATCGTCCAGGGTGAGGAGGCAAAGATAGCCTTTAACGGTAAATACCTGATTGATGTCCTTAGTGCCATCCCCCAGTCACAGGTATCCCTGGAGGTTACCAATCCGTCAAGCCCGGGTGTTATCCGACCGATAGGTGTGGACAACTACATCCATGTCATCATGCCAATGTTCGTGCAGTGGGACTAAACTCTATCGGTGCGGCTTTAAAAAGGCTAACTATATTGTCCCTTAATTAGATCAGATATCGGTAATAAGGACAATTCGGTGATTTCACCTCTGGGCCTGGAGAAAGTAAAATACCCCGATTACAATCATGGATATACCTATTACCCACTCAATAAGGTTAGGCTGGACAATTACCAGGATACCAGCGATAATCAAGATTGCACCAATCCAACTCCACTTCATAGCTTGTTGCTCTCCTTGCCACTGAATCTAAGAGATAATTATCCTGGCAGTGAATAATTTGTTTATTATTAAGTAGTCGCGCAGTCTTTGTCAAGTTCTACACATGACACAAATTGACGTTTTGTTGCTTTAGCCTCCCATTGCCCTAGCTATACTTCTGTGGTATATTTTAACCACTATGGAAGCTGAGATTGAGTTTATCCCTGAGGGCACGGTTACCTCGGCCAAGGGATTTCAGGCAGGCGCCGCCTTTGCCGGTATAAATAAGAAAGCCAAGTATAACCTGGACCTGGGCATCCTTTTTTCAAAAGCCCCCTCGGCCACTGTGGGTTTATTTACGGCTAACAAAATCAAGGCAGCTCCAGTAGTCCTGTGCCAGGAGCGATTACCCAGTAGGTCAATTAAGGCAGTGGTGGTAAACAGCGGTTGCGCCAACGCCTCAACTGGGAAGCAAGGGCTTGCTGACGCTACCCGGATGGCAGATTTAGCTGCCGAGAGGCTGGGGGTACCACCCAAGAATGTTTTAGTCGCTAGCACCGGCGTAATCGGGCAAAAGCTGCCCATGGAACTCTTAATGGCTGGAATAGAACAGGTCACTCTCTCTGCCAACGGTGGTCAGGCACTGGCAAGGGCGATGATGACTACAGATACCGCTAGTAAAGAGGTGGCTGTCAGGGTTAGGGGGGGTGAATTTATAGTTGGCGGGGTTGCCAAAGGCTCCGGGATGATTCATCCCCAGCTTGGAACTCTGCTCTGTTTCTTAACCACCGATGCTGCAGTGGACATGGACTTTCTAGGCATGGCGCTCAAGAAGGCGGTGGATATCTCTTTTAATATGGTCTCCATAGACGGAGATACCTCTCCTAACGATACTGTGCTGATAATGGCTAACGGACTGGGGGGTAATGAACTAATCAGGCAGAAGACAAAAGCGGCGGCTGCCTTTCAGCAAGCCCTAAACCAAGTTTGTACCTGTTTGGCCAAGGCCATTGCCCGCGATGGTGAGGGGGCTAGTAAGCTTATTGAGGTCGCTGTTAGCGGGGCATCCAGCAAAACTTCAGCCAAGCTGGCTGCCCGCACAGTGGTAAGCTCACCCCTGGTGAAGGCGGCGGTGCATGGTAGTGACCCCAATTGGGGACGGATTATAGCCGCCTTAGGGCGAAGTGGCGCCGAGGTGGTAGAGTCAAAGCTCAATCTTTCCATTGGCGGTATTCGCCTGGTAGAAGGGGGTATAGCGTTGCCTTTTGATAAAAAGAAGGCGGTTCTGGCTCTAAATGATGGCGAGGTGTTTATAAGCATCAATCTTAATTTGGGCCGGGCAGCGGCGACTGCCTGGGGCTGTGACCTATCTTCCGAATATGTAACTATTAACAGCGAGTATACGACCTGATGACACTATTTAAGATATTGTAGCACTGGCCTTACTTAAGGCAAGAGGCAGAAATTGGCTAATAAATTGGATAAGGCTATTGTGGTTAAGCTTGGTGGCTCTATATTTGACAGTAAAGCTACCACTATTGAGGACATAGTGCACCTCCAGAAGCAGGGCAAGCCCCTGGTACTGGTTCATGGTGGTCAAAATCTAGTAACCCAGTGGCTGACAAAGCAAGGCATCGCCACCACTTTTTCCCAGGGTGAGCGTATTACCGATGAGGTAACGCTTGAGGTGGTAACAGCAGTGCTAGCGGGACTGGTCAACAAGGAGATTGTGGCGGCTATCATTACCGCCGGCGGACAGGCAGTAGGCATCAGCGGCGTTGACGGTGCTCTCATCCAGGGGAAAATAAAGGATAAAAAAATGGGTTATACCGGCACTGTAGTCAGGGTAAACCGGGCTCTGCTTATGGCTCTCCTAGAGGCGGGCTTCATGCCGGTAGTTGCCCCGATTAGCCTCCACTCATCAGATAAGCCAGATGGCGCTCCACTGCTGCTTAATATTAATGGCGATACCGTGGCTGGTGAAATTGCGGCTGCTATCGGTGCCGAAAAGCTCATCTTCCTGACTGATATAGACGGTATCCACGACGAATCAGGCAGATTTTTGCCCCGTCTATCACCGGCTGAAGCCAAAGCTTTGCTGGACTCGGGCGTGGCTTCGAAGGGCATGATTCCCAAGATTAGAGCCTGCCTGAGAGCCACATCTAATGCGGCAACTGCCTGTGTCATAATAGATGGCAGGCAGCAGCACGCCTTACTCA
>DAOWHE010000043.1 GCA_030641585.1 Dehalococcoidales bacterium
CACTTACCCCAAAAAAGTACTCAGCACAAAGGTGCAGGGTAGAGCCAAAGCTAAAATACCACTTGTCCTTTGGCTTAAGACCATCAATATATTGCAGTTTGTAGCATAAGGGGCAGGACTGGTATAATGAAATCTGGCTATAGCTTAATGGTCTCATTGTTTGGCCACTACCTCTGGTTTCCCCCATTTACCAATATAGCCGATGTTGTTATAATAACATATATATTATAGAATATTTCTAGTTCAAAATAACAATCTTACCTAATAAGTAATTTATCAACACAAGTCTGATAATGGAAAATGTATCATTCTGGGTTGCCCTTGGTGCCGGGCTGGCTTCGTTTGTTACGCCCTGCGTTCTGCCGTTAGTCCCAGTATATATTGCCAGCTTGGCCGGACCGGAGATACTTGAATCCAAAACAAGTGTCAATCGCATGCCTGTTTTCCTGCACTCCCTTAGCTTCGTACTTGGCTTCTCCCTAGTCTTCACCCTGATGGGTGCCTTGGTCGGACTGGCCGGTATTACTATCAATCCCCTATCACCACTGGTTCAGAGAATATCCGGTAGCCTAATTATATTCTTCGGCCTGTTTATGCTGTTAGCTCTCAAGATACCATGGCTGAACTATGAAAAACGTCTATCTCCATCTCTGGGCATGACCAGCGGCTATTTGCGCTCGCTCCTGATTGGAGGCACTTTTGCATTTGCCTGGACACCCTGCCTAGGCCCGATACTGGGTGGTGTTCTAACCCTTGCCTTTAACTCGGAAACAGCCTGGCAGGGTGCTTACCTGTTAGCCAGTTACTCCCTTGGCCTGGGGCTGCCCTTTTTAATAATCGGAGCCGCCTTTAGCTCCATTACCCCGCTCTTGAAACGGAGCTACCGTTATTCTAGAATAATATATATTATCAGTGGGGTTATTCTAGTGGTGGTGGGAATACTCATACTGACCGGTAATCTGACTCTTCTCACTCTTAATATTTAATCTATGGGGATAGTTATGATGAGAAAGCTAATGACAATATCGGTAATGATACTTGCCCTGGCCCTAGTGACAGCCGGATGTACGTCTAAAGGCACTCAGGTAGGCAATGTAGCCCCCGACTTTGAGCTTAAAAACCTTGATGGCGAGACTGTTTCTTTCAGTGAACTGCGGGGTAGCCCGGTTATACTCAACTTCTGGGCAACCTCGTGCGGATGGTGCGTTCTGGAAATGCCTTTCATACAGGAAATATATGAGGACAAGGAATGGCAAGACAAAGGGCTGATGATACTGGCTATTAACAAAAAGGAGACCCCATCTTTAGTGAGGCAGTTCATGCAAAGCAACAACTTTTCCTTTCCCGTGCTCCTTGATACCAACGGCGATGTGTCCCTAAAGTATAACGTTACCGGCATCCCGGTTGCCTTCTTTATAGATAAAGATGGTATAATTCAAGAGAGCAAACTAGGCGCCTTCTCAAGCAAGGCTGATATAGAAAACAGCCTGGAAAAGATACTACCTTAGTAAAAATAAGTAGCCAGGAGACTAAGTTATGAGCGATATTCTAGATGAAGCCTACGGCGTAATCCAGTGCAAGGAATGCCCGTGGTATAAATCCTGCGTGATGCCGATGAGGTTCACGGCTGAGGACATCCGCCGACAGCTAGCCTCATCAGCCCCAGGGGTGGATATTCCACAGCAGGCTGACCTGGGCATTCAAAACCTCATCTCCAGCATGGCCACTGCAGCCCAGAACTCACTGCTGGAAGGCTGTCCCCTCTTTATTGAACGCCTGCGCTCAAGTCCCAAACTTGCCCAGCGTATAAAGGAAATAATGCAGAACTGGAGCCAAGAAGAGGATTAAGTAGTTACTAATGCAAGGAAAAATCAACCAATCGTCGTCGGCAGAACCCTGCTCTCTTCTTCTTGCCTGACGACGGGGACAGCATGATTGTTATAACCCATACCAGCCCTAGAGTTTCTTAACCATATAGTCTCCCACTAGAGCGTAGCCAAAATCAGAGCGGTAATACTCCCTGGCGCCAACACCACTCAAAACGGCAATCAGCGGTGTCCCAAACTCTTCGCCAGCTAGCCGCTCCGCCTCAAGCAGCAGTGCCCTACCTAAACCCCTGTGCTGAACCGCAGCCGGCTTTCGCTGGCCGAGGGAAACCTCAGTACCATAGACATGTAATTCCCTTATTAAGGCTAATTTCCCATTAGTCTTAAGCCCTAATCCAGCCGGCAACTTAGCCTGAATTCTCATTCGCAGAAGGCCAAACAGTGTTTCCCTCGCGTCTTCAAAGGACAGGAAAACCTCCCTACCGCCTGAAGCCTCGTAATCGGCTCTTACCAGCCGCGGCTGTCCAATCCCCCAGCCATCCCGTGCCCGGTGACCATACTCCCGACAGCGGATGCAGCGACACTGAGTTGCCTGCTGCTCCATTAGCTGTTTAACTATGTCCCGTAGTGAGTCTTTTAGACCGGCGACAATAAACTTTGCCGGGATATCACGAAGCACCCTTGAGACCCTGACATACCTGGGTATAATAGCCTTTATGCTGGCAATCAGGTCAGTCATGGTGTCATTATCATATGGCTGATAGCGCCCTTCCTGATACCACCGCTCCAGCTCGGTGCCGGCTACTACCATGGTGGGATAAAGCTTTAAGCCGTCCGGCCTAAAGCGAGCATCGCTAAATAGCCGGGCTGACAGATCCAAATCCCCTTCTGGGGTTGCGCCAGGCAGTCCCGGCATCCAGTGGTAGTGCACCTTAAAACCGTGCTCCTTGAGTAACCTAGTAGCCTTAACCACATCTTCCACCTTGTGCCCTCTTCTGACCAGCTTATAGATTCTGTCATCCAAGGTCTGAACACCGAGTTCTACTCTGGTAGCGCCAAATTCAAGCATCCGATCTACTTCCTCCTGACCACACCAATCCGGTCTGGTTTCAATGCACAGCCCAACACAGCGGTGTTTAGCCGTTTCGTTAAGTCGCTTCGCCTCTTCCAGGGTAGCTGACGCCTCACCGTTTAGGGCATCAAAACAGTCTTTAATAAACTGGTACTGATAATCCTTAGGCTGAGCCAGGAAGGTGCCGCCCATTACTATCAGTTCAATCTTATCCGTCGGGTGTCCCATTTCAGCTAAAACTTTTAACCTAATCTCAATCTGTTTTCGGGCATCAAAGCCGCACTTTATAGCTCTAAGCACCGCCGGCGACTCTGGTGTATAGCTTTGAGGTATTGCCGCATAGGTAGGGCAGTAGATACACCGCCCCGGGCACTTCATCGGCTGGGTCATTACCGCTACCGGCGTAACCCCGGATATTGTCCTTGCTAATTTCCTCATGGTAGACTTCTCTTAGAGAATCATAATCAGTCTAGCAGGTCTTAGCTGGTAGCGACAACTGGAAATCTTTTCTAGCGGGGTGTTTAAGAGGGGCGAAGCCCCTCTTCCAAATCAACTTCCCCTTCCCCTGCGAGGGGAAGGGGATAAAGGGGATAGGGTGACCAGAGATATATTTAACCAGATAGCACCGAGCTGGTACAACTTCAGGCACTGGTCTATCTTTACTAAAGAGCTTGAGGTGCTGGCAAAGCGCTGGCAGAAGGGTAAGCTGCTTAACCTGGGCTGCGCCCACGGTCCCGACTTTTTACCCTTCAAGCAAAACTTTGAGCTATATGGTGTGGACTTTTCACCCGAGATGATAAAATATGCCCGAAAATACGCCCAGAAATTCAATTTTGAGGTAAAGCTGGCGGTGACTGATGTCAGGCACCTACCCTATCCTGATGAGACCTTTAACTGGGCAATATCGGTAGCCACCTACCACCATATAAAGAGTGAGGCGGAAAGGCAAAAGGCGCTGGGTGAACTAAAGCGGGTTCTAAAACCGGGGGGTGAAGCCTTTATCACTGTGTGGAACCGCCATCAACACAGGTTCTGGTTCAGCTCAAAGGAGGTGGCTGTCCCATGGCGACAGAGGGGCAAGACGCTGCAGCGCTACTACTACCTGTTTTCCTACGGCGAGCTGGAGAGACTGGTAAAGAGGGCTGGCTTTCAGGTACTAAAATCCTTCCCCGAAAGCTCCTACCACTTCCCGCTTAAAGCTTTTTCTAAAAACATCTGCCTGCTGGTGAAAAGGAACTATTAAGCCAGCCGATTTGCCTAATTACAGCTGGATTGGTAACATTACCAAAGACACCCATTATGGGTTAGAACAATAAATGGAGAAGTCAGATAAGTAACAAGAGGAGGTCACCGAGAATGCTTATCCCAACGATAGTAATGGGCGTAATTGCCGTTATTGTTCTTATTATTGCCTATCAAAAAGGGGGTGGGGAACACATTCTGGGTCTAAAATCGGCCGGCCATCTCCTGCTTGAGGTTATGCCACTACTAATTTTTGCCTTCATTGTGGCTGGCATAATTCCGCTTCTCATCCCCACTGAAATGATATCCAAGTGGGTAGGCGCTGAGTCTGGCCTCCGGGGTATCCTAATTGGTTCCGCCATGGGCGGTCTTACGCCGGGTGGTCCCTTCGTTAGTTTACCTATTGCCGCCGGGCTGCTGCGTGCCGGGGCAAGTATCGGCACCCTGGTAGCCTTTATGACAGCATGGTCACTATGGGCAGTCAGCCGATTGCCAATGGAGGTAGGCCTGATGGGTTGGAAATTCACCGCCATCCGCCTTGCCTGTACCTTCATCTTCCCCATAATAGCCGGACTGATAGCTAACCTATTCTTTTCCCGTATCAATGTCCTTTAAGTAGTAAATAAAAATATTGAGGTGAGCTAATCTATGATAGTCAAAATTAAATGCCCTAAATGCGACGCCGAAAGCAGTATCTCCCTGATTGATCCAAGCTACCAGGGACCTTACAAGTGCTGGAAATGCAGAGGGTTGTTTTCTATTAGGCTGGAGGATAACAAGCTCAAGAGCTGTGACCCCTTGAGCCAGGAAGAATTTAGTAAACTTATGGAAATAGAAGCCCTGAAAGCTAAACTCAGACGAAAATAATTAAAAGAAAGGGGGTGACCGTGGGCATTGAAGCAGTTGGGGGAAAATACCGGTGCAATGTTTGCGGCAACGAGGTAGTAGTCACCAAGGTTGGCGGTGGCACACTTGTTTGCTGCGGGCAAAATATGGAGAAAATAGGATAGCAAGCCATTTTTATCATAAGGAGAAGGTTATTATGCCGGTAGTTATCGTGGAAACGTGGGAAGGAAAGTCCATTGAACAAAAGAAGCAGCTGGTGGTGGGTATAACCTCGGTAATAGCAAAAATTGGCATCCCCCCGGACCAGATTCATATCATCATCAAGGATAACCCCAAGCACAACTGGGCAACCGGAGGCAAGCTGGCTTCAGAAGAGCCTTAAGACAGATCGCAATTACTAAAAGCTAAAAAGTTCCCTGGCAAACTGGTGCTATGGGGCAATCTGATAGAGGGCTATGCTCCATTTTCTGGAGTGAGCCTGCTTTAACCGGTTCAGGTTTTCCTGAAAAGCAGCCGAGCCTATGTCCTCAACAGTCATTACCACCGCATCCTCTCTGTTATCTGAATAGTAGCCGCGGCGTAGCCTTGTTTCTACAAAACCATACTTACGATAGAGGCTCAGGGCAGCGGTATTGGAGGCACGTACTTCCAGAGTGATAAGAAGCGAGTTCAGCTTTATAGCCAGGTCTATAAGGGATATAAGAAGTAGCTCCCCTATCCCCTTTCGGCGGTAGGACTGCCGTACGGCAATGTTGATGATATGGGCTTCCCCAGCCATAATCCATAAGCCAGCAAAAGTAACAATATATTGCCTGCCTGGTGGAGCCACTTTATTTCTGGGGACAGGCCTTCTTGAAGCCGCTTCTACTAAAGCCCCGTCAACCATCTTTTGATCATCGTAGGCTACGATATAATGGACTAGCGGGCTTTTAAGTTCACGCTGATAGTTGGTTGGCGGCAACATGGTAGGAAAGGCTTCTCGGTCGATCTCAGTGACCTGGGCAATATCTTCCCGATGTATCAAACGCACACAGTAGGACAAGCTCCCACCCCCGAAAATGGACTAATCTTGGAACTGCTAACAATACTAACCCTTCTTTAATTGTAGCATATTTGATTTTCAACACCATATGCTCTATTACGCGAACCCTCTAGATATTATAGTTACAAGTTAGAGAGCCTCATCTTGAGGCTCTCTCTTTGTTTTAGCTACCGCCTGCTCTATCTTTTTTACACCAGTGCAGTGCTCCCATTCACTGTAAACACAGCCACAGTACTGCTGGCGGTAAAGACTTAATGGCTTGGTCATACGGCGACTATCCGAGTAGCGCTTTCTGAGGTCAGCATAAAGGAAGGCTACGGATTTCTCCCTAGCCAACCTGTCGCCAGTCTCATGGAGCAGGTTATGCTCCTGGTGAGGACTGATAAGCAGGCTGGTGGTAAAAGAGTTAAAGCCCATCTTAATAGCGGTCTCTGCTGTTTTTAGTAGGCGAAGCCGAAAACAATACCGGCAGCGCTCCGACTCATGCCCCACTACCCGGCAGAAGTAGTCTATTATGTCATAGCCCTCAGTTATAACCAGCGGAAAATCCATCTGCCCAGCCAGAGAGCGCATTGCTTCCAGGCGGTGCTGGTGCTCGGTATAGGGGTGGATATTGGGGTTATACCACAGGGTGCTGACTTCATATCCCTGCCGCCGCCAGTAATGAACGGTATAGGCAGTGCAGTGGGCGCAGCAGCAGTGAACTAGAACAGAGCTCATTTCTACAATCTTAGCTTTTTCACAGGTTGTTTATCAAGGGTAGACTGTTTGGTAACCTATCCCCCTGACCCCCTTCCCTTTGAAGGAGAGGGGGACAAAGGGGGTGAGATAGATAAAGAACTCTTTACCACAGGGTCGGCTGAGGCGGTTTTTCTTTTCTACCGGGCAGACCGAGGTGCTGATATGCCAGTTGAGTAGCCAGTCGCCCACGGGGAGTTCGTTCCAGAAAACCCAGCTGCAGTAGATAGGGCTCATAGACATCCATAATAGTGTCTGCCTCCTCACTGATAGAGGCGGCGATAGTATCCAGTCCCACCGGACCACCGTTAAACTTGTCAATAATGGTACGTAGCACCTTGTGGTCTACTTCATCCAGTCCTATCTGGTCGACTTCCAACTTGGATAAAGCTTCAACAGCCACTGCCTGGGTCACGATACCATCTGCCCTCACCTGAGCATAGTCTCTGACTCGCTTGAGCAGTCGGTTAGCCA
>DAOWHE010000078.1 GCA_030641585.1 Dehalococcoidales bacterium
CCAAAGGGATTTGGGTTTGTTGAAATGCCATCAGTGTCTGAAGGTCAAGCTGCAATTACTGCTCTGAACGGGAAAACTTTAAAGGATCGAACGCTAAATGTTAATGCGGCTCGACCTCGCTCTGATAACAGAGACGGCGGGTCGTATGGTGGCAGGAGAGACGGCGGGTTTGGCGGAGGAAGACGTAAAAGATACTAAATCGCAGGGTGTCATCTACATCCTCAACAGGTACAACAATAAGCCAAGCTGTTCAATTGACAGACAGAGCAGAAACACTACTAGAAATTCTATCTTTTTAGCCGAGCTTGGCTTCTGCCTTTACCCACCGCGTCCGGCGAATAAGCAAGGGGATAGTAACGGCTAATACTATTATGGCTATTACCTGAGCCTGGTGCAGTCCAAAGAGAAACGGTGTCCCCTCTCGCAGAAAATCGGACCCAAGGCGCCATACAGCATACAGAGCAAGGTAAACAAGAAACACCGAGCCATCAGGCTTGAGCCGTCCCCTTAATTTGAGTAAAACCCCGAAAACTATGAGATTATATATAATCTCATAAACTGTTACTGGATGAGTTGCTACTCCTGGAAGGCCATAGCTATCGGGGTGAGTATAGACTATACCCCACGGCAGAGAAGTGGCTATTCCATAGCAGCAACCGTTTATGGAGCAGCCCACCCTGCCTACAGCCTGAGCCAGTATTAACCCCGGGGCTACTATATCGGCTAAATAGCCATACTGTAGCTTGCTGAACCGGCTGTAAATCCAGATAGCCAGGGCACCACCTATAATACCACCGTAGATGCTTAACCCCTCACCACCGATTATCTGCCCCAGGTTCTGGCTATAGTAGTCCCACATATCAATAACATGCAGCAGTCTTGAGAAGATTACCCCGGCGGGGACACCTATCAGCGCCACTGTAATAACAGTATCGGAAGAGAGCTTATGTTCCCTCCTCACCTCTCTTATCGTCCATAATATGGCTGCCAAAACACCCAGGGCAATCATGATGCCATACCATCTGATGTTTAAGAAGGCTACCGGGTCTATACCTATCTCTATCATCTTTCCTCCCGAATATTAATAATATCTGTAGGTATACTGTGCGCTAAGATGGGGAAGGAAGGCCGAGGTATCCCCCATATCTACCCTTACTAAAAGGGCATAATCTCAATCTCATAGTCAAGCATCTCAACATCAAACCGACCGTTGGTAATGAAATTGACAACCTTTGACAGGACTTCATTGGTATAGCGCTTATCATTACTAAGGCAACAAACCCCCAGAGTAGCCAGTTGCCACAACTGATGGTCATCAACCTCGGCAACACAAACATTGAATTTGTTCCTCAGCTGGGTGGTAATGGATTTAAGTACCCGCCTCTTACCCTTGAGGGACAGATTTTCAGGTAGCCGAAGGCTAATCTTACATACACCAACATTCACAACAGCTATAGCCGCTAATAACACAGAACCAAGCTACAGGTTACATCTTTACTAATTTACTAACTATAGTTTATTCAAATTATCAAGTCAAGGCAACCACTTTGCCGGCTTTATTTTACAGTTATAACCAACTTATGCTATAATTTTTTAACTCAAGCGTTTAAGAGGTGAAACTTGGACCAGCAGAAAAAGGCAGGGATAATCTCGCAATTTAAGCTAAGCGACGCGGATACCGGCTCAACCGAGGTTCAGGTAGCCTTGCTCACCGAAAGGATAAACCAGTTGACCGAGCACATGGCGGCTAATAAACATGATTTCCATTCCAAGCGGAGCCTCTTAAAGCTCGTTGGCCAAAGAAGACGGCTACTCCGTTACCTGAGCCAACAGGAGGTAAGCCGCTATAAAAAGCTGATTGAGAGACTCGGACTACGTAAATAAATTCTTGGGCAGAGATAGTGAGGAGAAGTGATTGACAACATCCCATTCTTTTGAGACTACAGTAGGTGATAGAAAACTCGTTATTGAGACGGGCAAGCTTGCCAGACAGGCAAGCGGAGCGGTAACCGTTCGCTACGGGGATACAGTGGTGCTGGTTACTGTTTGCGTAGGCAAACAACCACGGGAAGGGGTGGATTTTCTACCGCTAACCGTTGACTATGAAGAAAGAATGTATGCCGCCGGCAAGATTCCGGGTGGCTTTATCAGAAGAGAGGGGCGTCCCAGTGAAGGAGCGACCCTGGCCTGCCGGCTTACCGACCGCCCGCTGCGCCCACTCCTGCCCAAGGCGTGGCGCAATGATATTCAGCTTGTGGTTACCATTCTTTCCGTTGACCAGGAAAGTGACCCGGATGTTCTATCAATTATCGGCAGCTCGTCGGTCCTGGGATTATCAGAAATACCGTTTGATGGCCCGGTAAGTGCCGTCCATGTTGGCTATATTGATAACGAGTTAGTACTAAATCCAACATTCGCCCAGCTTGAAGACAGCCGTCTTGACCTGGTGGTAGCCAGTACTAAACACGCCGTAGTAATGCTGGAAGCCGAAGCCCGCGAGGTCTCCGAGGAAATCGTTACCCAGGCAATCAAACTTGCTCATGAGGCCAACCAGGCTATTATCAGCCTCCAGGAACAGCTCCGTGAGGCTTTCGGCAAACCCAAGGTGGCAACACCAGTTGTTGAGCTTGACCAATCGGCAGTATCAGCTGTCTCATCAGCTTTAAACGCCAGGCTTGCCCCGATACTGAACCAACCGGGGAAAGCACAACGCGAAGAGGCTCTCTCCGAGCTGAAGGCAGAACTTGTCGAGAACTTGAGTGAGTCTTTCACCGAAGCAGCTATTCTGACCGCTCTTGATGACATGGTCAAAACTGAAGTAAGAAATAATATCCTAGTCAAGGGACAGCGTGTCAGCGGCCGTAGTTTAACAGAAATACGGCCCATCAGCTGTGAAGTAGGACTCTTGCCCCGCATCCATGGCTCGGCGCTGTTTGGCAGGGGTGAAACACAGGTATTGACACTTACTACTCTGGGCTCTTCCAGGGATGCGCAAAAAATTGACGGATTGGGGTTAGAGGAGTCCAGACGCTTCATGCACCACTATAACTTCCCGCCCTTCTCCGTCGGTGAAGTGAAGCGTATCGGTACACCAAGCCGCCGTGAAATCGGGCACGGTGCCCTGGCAGCGCGAGCCCTGGCGCAGGTAATACCTCCTGAAGATGAATTCCCCTATACTATTCGCCTCGTCTCAGAAGTCCTGGGCTCCAACGGCAGCACCTCTATGGCCAGCACCTGTGCCTCAAGCCTTTCCCTGATGGATGCCGGAGTGCCGACAAAATCAGCAGTAGCCGGCATATCGCTGGGCCTGGTCACCGATGACAATAACAACTATGCCATTCTGACTGATATTGAGGGCTTTGAGGATAATTACGGGGATATGGACTACAAGGTAGCCGGTACCAGCCAGGGCATAACTGCCATTCAGCTGGATACCAAACTCAAGGGCATAAGCCTTGAAATTCTGGAAAAGGCACTGTACCAGGGTCGCCAGGCTCGTTTGTCTATTCTGGAGATAATGCAGCAGACCATCGGTGCCAGCCGGCCTGAAGTCAGTCGCTATGCGCCCAGAATGCATAAAATAACAATTGACCCTGATAAAATCGGCGCCGTAATCGGCAGTGGTGGCAAAACAATCAGGGCAATCATTGAAGAAACCAAGACAACCATTGATATTTCCAATGATGGCACCGTGCTTATTGGCGCCGTTGATGCTGAAGCTGCCGACAAAGCCATCAAAATAATCGAAGACCTGACCAAAGATGTAGAAGTTGGCACTGTCTATACCGGCAAGGTAGTCCGACTGATGACCTTCGGTGCTTTTGTAGAGATTCTGCCCGGTAAAGATGGCCTAGTACACATCTCTGAACTGGCTGACTATCGGGTGGAGCGGGTTGAAGATATAGTCAAGGTGGGTGATGAGGTTACGGTTAAGGTAATTGCCATTGACAGCCAGGGCAGAATAAATTTATCACGGCGGGCTTTATCTGAAAACCCCTCTCAACCATCTGGTGCCGGGGCAGGCGATTCATTATCCGCTGACTACCCATTCCGGAGCCAGCGCAACACACCTTCTCCACCGCGCTCTCGCCCCCCGATAAGCAAGCGACACCACTAGGACAGAAGCAGGCAAAAACCATGAAGCCAATAAGGGTGGTAGTTCACGGTGCACAGGGCAAAATGGGGCAGGAGGTGGTTAGAGCAATATGGCGTGAACCAGGAATGGAACTGGTAGGCGCTGTAGAGCTTAATCCTGACAGTGATTGCCTATTACTTCCCGATAGCACATCAGGCAGCATCCCCCTATCTTCAGACCTGGAGGATATTCTTGCGCGCTGCCGACCTGATGTGCTGATAGACTTTACCATAGCCAAGGCCGCCATGCCGGCAGCGCGCACCGCCGCCTGCCAGAGAGTTAATCTGGTTATCGGAACTACCGGCTTAACCACCGAAGACCTTGATGAAATAGATCACCTGGCAACGGCCAATAAGGTTGGTGCGGTGGTAGCGCCCAACTTTGCCCTCGGGGCAATTCTCCTAATACACCTGGCCAAGATTTGTGCTAAGTATTTTGACTATGCCGAAATTATAGAGCTGCATCATCACCTGAAAGCCGATGCTCCTTCGGGAACTGCCATTGCTACAGCCAAAGCCATGGCAGCAGCCAAAGGCAAACCGTTCAGCCAGCCGACACAACCCCAAAAAACTCCATCCAGCCAGGGACAGCAAGTAGAAGGTATCACCGTGCACAGTGTGCGCCTGCCCGGTATCGTAGCCCGCCAGGAGGTGCTCCTCGGCGGACCAGGACAAACTTTAAGCCTGAAACATGATGCTATCAGCAGAGAATGCTATATGCCAGGTGTTATACTAGCCACCAGAGAGGTGATGAAACTTAAAGGACTGGTCTACGGCTTGGATTCTCTACTCGGTTTATAGGAGGTAATAATGGGTGGCTACAGGCTGGCCGTAGTTGGTGCCACTGGCCTGGTGGGGCAGGAGTTTATTAAGGTCCTGGAGCAGCGCAACTTCCCCATAAAATCAATTCGGCTTTTAGCTTCAAACCGCTCGGCAGGTAAGAAGTTATTTATCTCTCATCGGGAGATTGAAGTTGAGGAGACCGTTCCTGAGTCATTCCAAGATATAGATATTGCCCTTTTCTCGGCCGGCACCGATATTAGCCGCTATTTCTCACCTATAGCCGCTCGCTCAGGAGCTGTAGTCGTTGATAACAGCTCGGCATTCAGAATGGCCCCCCATGTTCCCCTGGTGGTACCGGAGATCAACCCGGAAGATATAAGACAACATAAGGGGATTATAGCTAACCCCAATTGTTCTAGTATCCAGATGGTGGTGGCGCTATACCCATTGCACAAGGTCAACCCCATTAAACGCATTATTGTTACCTCTTTCCAGGCAGTGTCAGGTACCGGTTCTGCGGCAGTAGAGGAGCTAACAACACAGTCCAAGCAGCTGCTGGATGGGCAGGACGTTGCCCCTCATGTTTACCCACACCAGATAGCCTTTAATGTGCTGCCAGAAATAGATGTTTTTCTAGATAATGACTATAATAAAGAAGAGTGGAAGATGGTAGAAGAAACCAGAAAGATAATGCATGCCAAAGATATATCCATTTCGGCAACCTGTGTCCGGGTGCCGGTATTTATCGGACATAGCGAGTCCATCAATATAGAATTCTCCCAGCCTATGTCTCCTGACGAGGCACGACGTATTCTGACCCAAGCACCAGGGGTTAAGCTACTGGATGACCCAGCTATCAGTCTCTACCCACAGCCATGGTCAGCAGCCGGCACCGATGAGGTTTTTGTTGGCCGCATTCGCCGGGACACATCTCATCCCAATGGTCTAGTTATATGGGTCGTGGCTGACAATTTACGAAAAGGAGCCGCCCTAAATACCGTCCAGATTGCTGAGGAAATGATTAAGAGAGGCTGGCTTCATCCTGGAGGTTAGGCAATGAAAAATCTAGGACGACTGATAACGGCAATGGTAACACCATTTAGTGAAGATGGTACTGTTAGCCATGAACAGGCCAAGCAGTTGGCCTTAGCCCTGCTCGACTCTGGCAGTGACGGCCTGGTGGTGGTGGGTACTACCGGAGAATCCCCCACCCTCCTTCGTGAGGAGGAGCTCAAGCTGTTTGCAGAGGTTAAATCGGCCGTTGGCAAGCGAGGGTCGGTAATAGCCGGCACCGGTAGTAACAGCACTACCGAAGCACTAGAGGCGACCAGGGCGGCGGAACAGGTTGGGGTTGATGCCTGCCTGTTAGTCGTCCCTTACTATAATAAGCCGACTCAAGAAGGCTTATACCAGCACTTTAAGACCATTGCCAATGGCACTAGCCTGCCCTGTATTCTCTATAATGTGCCGTCACGTACTGTTACCAGCCTGTCGGCCGAGACAGTTATCAGGCTAAGTCAGATAGACAATATTATCGGGGTAAAGGAAGCCAGCGGAGATTTAAGCCAGATTGCCCGGGTTATCAGTGGCACCAAGGATGATTTCATCGTCTGGAGTGGCAATGATAGTGATACCCTGCCCATACTGGCCCTGGGCGGCTACGGGGTCATCAGTGTTGCCTCACACCTGGTTGGCAAGCAGATAAGGGAAATGATTGATAGCTTTACAAGTGGCAAAACGGCTGAAGCTGCCGAGATACACCGCCACCTCATGCCACTGTTTGATGCCCTGTTTGTTATCTCCAACCCGGTCCCTCTAAAATATGCCTTAAACTATCTTGGCTTCAAGGTGGGAAGTCCGCGTCCTCCACTCTATGAGCCTGATGAAAAAATAGCCGCCCGAATCAGGGACAGCTTAAAAAACTACAAGATTGATTTGCCGATATAAGAGGGCGACTTCTTGATGATTAGCTAACCAGAGTAACAGGCTAAAGGCAAGGGTGACACTCCACGGCTTACCAGACCGGTCTGACCTCAATCGTCTGCTCTCGCTCTGGCCCGACACAGACAAGACTCACCGGGCAGGAAATAAGCTCTTCCAACCTCTCTATGTACTTCCTCGCTTGAGGTGGTAACTGGTCATATTTCCTGATATGACTGATGTCGGTTAGCCACCCGTCCATCTCTTCATAAACAGGCTGGCACCTTTCTAAAGCGGTTACACTTGACGGGAAATTATCAATTGTCTTCCCATCCAGTTTGTAGGCGACACATATTTTAAGACTTGGCAAGACATCAAGGACATCAAGGCGGGTAAGTGCCACCCCGGTAAAGCCATTAACCCGCTGGCTGAAGTGAGCGGCGACAGCATCAAACCAGCCACAACGGCGAGCCCGACCGGTAGTAGTGCCATATTCATGGGCTCGCTCCCGAATCAGGTTACCGGTCTCGTCGTGAAGTTCGGTAGGCATCGGGCCGCTACCGACCCTGGTGCAGTAAGCCTTAAAGACACCCAGCACGCTGTCAATCCTGGTGGGACCAATACCGGCTCCAAGACAGCCCTCCCCGGCCAGCGGTGAGGAAGAGGTGGTATAGGGATAGGTACCAAAATCAGGGTCAAGTAAAGCCCCCTGGGCTCCTTCAAGGAGAATCGCCTGGCCACAACTCAGTGCCTCAGCCAGTATAACGGTGGTTTCCTTAATATAAGGGGCTAGACGCTCTCCATAGCGGCAATACTGGCTATACATTTCATCCGGTGATAATGGGCTGGTCCGGTAAACCTTGGTTAGAATGATATTCTTGTAATCAACTATAAAATGAAGCCGCTCTTTGAGAGCCTCTTTATCCAAAAGCTCACCGGCTCTAATGCCTAAGCGGGCCACCTTATCAGCAAAGGCAGGGCCTATGCCCCGGCGCGTTGTCCCTAATGCTCCCCCAGCCCGTCTCTCCTCCTCCAGAGCGTCAAGAAGAAGATGATAGGGCATAACCAGATGGGCCCGGTCACTGATAACCAGTCGGCTGGTAGAGACGCCACACTTATTTAGCTGGTCTATTTCCTCAATTAGCTTTGATGGGTTAATGACCACACCGTTACCAATAATACAGGTAGCCTCGGGGGAAAAAATACCAACCGGCACAATATGCAGCTTAAACTCACCGTAGGGATTAATCACAGTATGGCCGGCATTATCACCGCCGGAAAAACGGACTACTACCTGTGCCCTCTCAGCCAGCAGGTCAACCACCTTGCCCTTGCCTTCATCCCCCCACTGGGCGCCAACAACAACAATAACTGACATCGTTTCCCCCCTGAGCTTTCTTTACCTATAACACAAACTACTTAACAAACAGTTTTCTCCGTCAGGCAAATTATCTCCTCTCCCTTTTACTAACAGGAAGGGGATATGTAAGGTCAATAAACAACCTCCTTAAAAGCTACCTGTTTTTTGCCTGTCGCCAGACATAGACCAACCTCTGCCCGACGGTAAAAAAACTGAGCCCCACTATAATAGCTAAGGCAATAATCAGCGCATTATCAAAGAGCTGGCTCAGCAAAAGGCCCAGTGCCAGCACGATGACCCTATGCAGTCGAGTGAACAGCCCCACCAGACACTCAATCCCCATTGCTTCTGCCCTGGCCCTGACATAGCTCACCGACATCGAAGCCAGCAAGGCAGCACCGGCGAGTAAAACCCCGTTGGTTTCCGCTTCTCTGGCATACAAGACCATAATGCCAAGTAGTAGCACTCCCTCAGATAGACGGTCAAGCGTCGCGTCAAGGACAGCACCAAAGCGGGTAGCCCTGTTTGTGTACCGGGCGAGAGCCCCATCCAGCAAGTCAAAGAAGCCGGCAAGTAACACTACCAGGCCAGCGGCAAGAAGATGCCCGCCAGTTATAAATACTGCAGCACCAACAGCCAGTGTAAAGCCAAACCAGGTTATGACATTGGGAGTTATAGATGTCCTAGCCAGAAGCCGCACCACTGGCTCGGTAAGGTAACCGGATGCGGCCTTACGAACCTGCGACAAACTTACCATTGACCACCGCTTCTCAGACCAATACTATCCAAGTTACCCAGCCTTGCCACCTAAACTGAAACAGATGTAGTCTCATTTTCTAGAAGATTTTCCTTCCCTGAAGGCTCGCCAAGTATCCTAAGGTAGTAAGCGAGAACCTGCTGGGCAACCTTTTCCCAGCTATACTCACTTGCTGTAAGCATCCCTCTGGCTCCCATCTGCCGCCGAAGCGACTCATCAGCCATAAGCGATATTAAGGTTTGAGCTAGCCCCTTCTCATCCTTAGGTGGCACCAACAGCCCCTCCTCACCATGAGTCAGCACGCTGGCATAACCTTCTATATTAGTAGCCACAATCGGCTTACCAACGGCCATAGCCTCAAGCAAAACAATACCGAAGCTCTCCTCGCCGGTGGCCGGTGAACAAAATATATCAGCGCTCTTATAGTAGCTGGGCAGTTCGGCATAGGAAGCATAGCCAACAAAAACAACATCCTCTAAACCATTCCGCCTGACCTGCTTTTCGTACTTCTTGCGCAGTCTGGTTCCGGGGCCGACAATAATAAGCCGCGAGTTAGGAAACTCCCCCTTAACCCGCCAATAGGCATTAAGTAAATGGTTTAAGCCCTTGCGCTTCTCCAAGCGGCCAACAAAGAGAATGTTTATCTTCCCATCACAGAATCTATCAACGGGGGCTACATCGGGAGAGAAATGCTTTAAGTCAATGCCGTTGGGGATAATATCATAATAACCGGAAACATACTTACTGGCAAAATCCATTGCCGTCTTGGACACGGCGATTTTACCGATGAGCTTGCGACGCCGTCTCCTCAGCATTAGCCTGCTAATGGGCCATCCAAAGTTATACCCCGGGCTACTCTGGCAAGCGTGGAAGGTACCGATGTTTACCGTATCTGAAAACCGAAGCACAGCACTACAGAGCATGGGCAGAAACGGCTCATGAAGGTGAATAATATCAAACTTCTCTTCGGCCAGTACCTCCTTTATCCGTGATGCCAAGCGGAGTGATATGCTAATGCGAATAACAGTACCACCAACCGGGATGGTACGCGCCCTACCAATAGGTATAAAGCTATCACCAACGGGGGGAGTTTTCTTTGATGATGGAGCAATAATTCTAACCTGGTGCCCCATCCTGGTAAACTGGTGCTCCAGAGCCAAGATATGACTGACCACACCGCCAGGGTGGGCAATGTCATAAGGTGAAACTAATGCAATCTTCATGTAGTTGCCCAGTCCTCTACCACCGGTTCTTCAAGCTATCACCAAAAGATGAATTTACCCTTCGCTCTGTCCCGGCTGTTCCACCGGCTCACCCTGACCAGCATCACTAATAAACTCCTCTGTAATTCGGTGAGCTTCATCATCGGTATATTGGATAGGTGGTGATTTCATAAAATAGGCGGAGGGGGCTTCCAGCGCTCCCTTAAGTCCCCGGTCCAAAGCAAGCTTAGCGCACCTTATGGCATCAATAACCACCCCGGCCGAGTTAGGGCTATCCCATACCTCAAGCTTTAACTCTAAATTTAAGGGCACATCACCAAAGGTTCGCCCTTCCATCCTGATATGGCAAAACTTGCGGTCACTCAACCAGGGGACATAATCACTGGGACCGACATGAACATCATCCGGGTCAAGCTTGTAGTCAAGCTGAGAGGTAACGGCGTTTGTCTTGGATATCTTCTTGGACTCAAGCCGCTCGCGCTCCAGCATATTAAGGAAATCAGTATTACCACCAAAGTTTAGCTGATAGGTCCGCTCCAGCTTGACGCCACGGTCCCTGAACAACCTGGTAAGCACCCGATGGGCAATAGTCGCCCCAACCTGAGACTTTATATCATCACCAATAATAGGCAGCCCTTTACTAGAAAAGCGCTGCTGCCAGTACTTCTCCCGGGCAATAAAGACAGGGATACAGTTGACAAAAGCACAACCAGCCTCAAGCACCTGCTCAACATACCACTTGGTCGCCTCTTCACTACCGACGGGTAGATAGTTAACCACCACATCGGTCTTGGTATCCTGAAGTATTTTAACTATATCAGCGGTCTGTCCCGGCGCCTTTTCTATTATCCGAGAGAGGTACTTGCCCAGACCATCATGGGTCATGCCCCGTACCACCTTGACACCCATCGGCGCTACTTCAGAAAACTTGATGGTATTACAGGGCGGGGCAAAAATCGCCTCCGAGAGGTCTTTGCCCACCTTATTCTTATCAATATCAATGGCGGCGACAAAGTTGATGTCACTTATATGATACCCACCAAGACTTACATGCATAAGCCCGGGAACAAATTCAATCTCCTTGGCTTTCTTATAGTAAGTAATACCCTGAACCAGTGATGAGGCACAGTTACCCACCCCTATTATGGCTACATTTATACTACCCAATTTGAAACCTCCCTTCCTGCAAAAACTAGCTAGACCCTATCTCTTCCCGAATACCGCCCAAGCTATGAACTATATCTATTCTTCAAGCACCTTGTCAAGAGACTGAAAAGACCTTCTCCGGTCGCCACTGCCCACTTTCAGGATTGAAGCGTAGCACAGCTAAAAAGCAGCCGTCGCGGCTATAAACACGGCACCGCTCATCATAAGAAGCCCCATCTGGACCATCCTCCAGAACCAGGGGGACGCCGTTCCTTACCACCCGCTCCTGCTCCTCACTAACGACCACAGCCGCCCAATGTTGGAGCACGGTATCCACCGGATAGACCAGGTTCTGCCAGGAGTTATGACCAACAGCATCCTCAAGCTGTGACAATGAAACGGCATCTGTTATATCAAAAGGGCCATACCTGAGACGGACGAGGCTCTTCAAATGAGCACCGCAGCCCAGGAGCTCGCCTAAATCATGAGCCAGTGAGCGGATATAGGTACCCTTGCCGCATTCCACTTCTACTTTAACCACTGGCAGTTTAAAGTCTATAAGCTCAAGACGATAGATTTTGGCCTGCCGGCTTTCCCGGTCAACAGTGATGCCGGCTCGGGCTAGCTTATAAAGTCTCTGGCCGTGATACTTCAGAGCACTATACATTGGTGGCCTCTGTTGTATTAAACCGCAGAAAGAGCCAAGTGCTGACTCAAATTGCCCCCGGCTAATCCGAGAGGGGTCTGCCTGCCGAATAATCTTACCGGTAGCGTCATAGGTATCTGTAGCCACCCCCAGTTCAATCTCAGCTCTATACACCTTGCTCCAGCCCAGCAGAAACTCAATAACCCTTGTTCCCTGACCAAGGCAGACTGGTAAAACGCCACAAGCCTCCGGGTCAAGGGTGCCGGCATGGCCAACGCGCCGCTCTCCACTCAGCCGCCTGACCAAAGCCACCATGCTAAAAGAGGTCTTGCCTGAGGGCTTATTGATATTTAGTATACCATCCATAGCTAGCCCCTGTTTTCAGCCTCACTAACCCGGTCAATCAGCTCCAAGATATGAGCTCCCCGTTCAATAGAATCATCCCACTGAAAGTCAAGTTCAGGAATGTGTCGCAAC
>DAOWHE010000095.1 GCA_030641585.1 Dehalococcoidales bacterium
GTTCGAGTTATCAATCAGTAAACTTATATGTAGTACATCACCTCATTCGACCCCTCCTTTCTTTTCTGCCGCTCAACCAAATCCTGTAAAGTAGTAGACTCTAAAACACCGTCAATTGCTTGTTTCAACTCACCCCAGATGTCCCGGGTGACACATAATTCAGAGCGGGTACATGTCCCTGGATTATCAATGCACTCTACCGGAGCAATTGAGCCCTCAAGAAGTCGAACAATTTCGCTCAGTCTTATCTCCTCAGGAGCCCGAGCCAATGAAACTCCACCCCTGGCCCCCCGGGTGCTCCGTAATATACCACCAGCTATTAGCGGAGCAATCAAATGCTCCAGATACTGCAGTGAAATTTGCTGCCTCCGGGCGATGTCTCTCAGTAGAACCAGTCTCTGTCCCCGGTGAAGAGCTAAGTCTAAAAGTGCTCTGGTTCCATACTGTCCTCTGGTAGAAAGCTTCATTGGCCCCATCCTTTGTTGACTAATTTAATCAACAAAGTCAAGAATACCATGGAATGGAAAGTTTGTCAATAGCCTTTGCCATTTTAATTGACAGACCCTTGACAATGGGGTAAAATACAACCGTATATGCGCATATAAGGAAGGACTTTAGCTCATGCGAGATGTAGTTAAAGCTTTCAAGGCTCTATCTGATAAGACCAGGCTCAGGATTCTGAATCTGCTTCTGGAGAAGGAGTGCTGTGTCTGTGAGGTAATGCAGACACTAGGCATCTCCCAGACCAGTGCTTCTCGAAACCTCAGCGCTCTATATGACGCCGGCTTTCTCAAGCTGAGGAAGAACGGCCTATGGTCGCTGTACTCGATAGATCAAGAAGGCATGAAGGAATACTTCCCCGATTTGATTAATGCCGTTAGAAAGGCACTGGAAGGCAACGAGGTAGTGGCTATGGACAGAGAACACCTTAAGAAAGCTGAGCGAATCGGCCCGGGGTGTGCACGGCAACCCTCATAGAGACTGAGGACTGGGCATTAGAAGAGCCCAAGGGTAAGCCCCTGGAGAAGGTCAGGAGACAACATGACTGAAAAAGAACGAAAACTGGGGATATGGGGGAAATACCTGACCCTATGGGTTGCCCTATGCATTCTGGCAGGGATAGGCTTAGGGTGGCTTTTTCCGCAACTTTCCGATTTTCTGGCAGAGCTCGAGGTAGCTCATATCTCTATCCCCATTGCTATCTTACTTTTTGCCATGATCTATCCCATAATGGTTCAGATAAGCTGGGAGGAGATAAGTGGAGCGTTGCGTTCCCCCAAACCAATAGCTCTCACACTTTTCGCCAACTGGGTGGTAAAGCCTTTCCTTATGGCCTTCTTTGCCTGGCTGTTTCTTGGTGTAGTCTTCGCTAAGTTCCTGACACCGGAACAGATCGAACAATACCGGGCTGGGTTAATATTGCTAGGAGTAGCGCCGTGCACTGCTATGGTTCTAGTATGGAGCTACCTGGCGCGCGGTAACATGGGCCTCACACTGGTGATGACGGCTGTCAATTCACTCACGATGGTCATACTTTATGCACCCCTGGCGGTACTGTTGCTGGGCATTTCCGGCATTAAGGTGCCATGGGATACTATTGCCCTGTCCGTGGCCATATACATTGTTACTCCTCTGATAGCCGGCTACATCACCCGAAAACAGGTTATCAAAAGGAAAGGCTTGGAATGGTTCGAAGCCAAGCTGGTGCCTTCACTAGGAAAGATGTCTGTAATCGCGCTGCTGGTGACTTTGGTGATTCTGTTTAGTTATCAGGGCCACCTCATTGTTGAGCTGCCAGCTATAATCGGCATAATCACGGTAGGTATTCTGGCCAATATCCTGGTAGTATTTGGAATTACTTATGTTGCCGCCAGATTAATGAAGCTTCAATATGAAGATGCAATTCCATCCTCCATAATCGCTGGCAGCAATCACTTTGAGGTTGCTATAGCGGTTGCCACTACCCTTTTTGGGGTAGCGTCGGGAGCAGTGCTTGCTACTGTGGTTGGTGTACTAATTGAGGTCCCCATAATGCTACTCTTGGTCCGCATCTCACTGGCTACTAAAAAGACCTTCCCCAAACCGTTGGCAACGACTTCAGCCCTAAGAGGCAGCAAATAGCTCCGAGATTCCTCAATTGACGAGGACCGCCTACTGCTGTATGATGCCAGTAACTGTCGGCAAGATAGACTTCTCATCGTAGTTAGGGCCCATGGTCAGAGCATCTCGCTGTCCACTGATAGAAGAAATAGACGCAAAGCTAACACCGCTTGATGCCTTTGCACTTCTCAAGGATGAGCAGTTCAGTTTCTTCTTGGATAGCGGCATGGACCCTCACAAACTGGGGCGCTATTCTTTTATCGGCAGCGACCCTTTCCTGGTACTGAGCACCCGCGGCAATGAGGTCACCATTAGTCAAGGTGCTGAGAAGAGCCGCTTTCGTGACAACCCCTTTGATGTATTAAGCCATTTTTTGGAAGTCTATCGCTTGGATTCTTGTTCTTCACCAGTACCATTCATTGGCGGTGCGGTAGGTTACTTTAGCTACGACCTCTGTCATTTCATTGAGCGGCTGCCCTCAAGTGCGGTAGACGACCTCAAGCTACCTGAGTGCTATCATGGCTTCTATGACCTGGTTTTAGCCTTTGATAATCTTCAGGGCAAGAATTACATCATCTCCACCGGTTTCCCTGAGCTGGAAGAGACTAAAAGAATGAAGAGGGCATTAAAGCGCCTAAATGAAGTGAAAGCTCAGCTGGCTCGGGCCTCAAGTTTCGGCACCGAGGTGTCGTTTGCGCCGGCATCTTCTCCTATGGAATCGGCGATTCTTAAAGGGGGGTTTACTCATAAAGAATACGTCGCTGCAGTTGAAAAAGCACGGCAGTATATCATCGCTGGTGATATCTTCGAAGTGAATCTCTCCCAACGCTTTGAGGCTGAGCTTTCTATTACCCCGTATCAGCTTTACCGGCGCTTGCGGCAGATAAACCCGGCCCCCTTTGCCGGCTATCTCGGCTTTGATGAGGTACAAGTGGTGAGCGCCTCACCAGAGAGATTTCTCCGCCTCCGGGGAGACCGGGTAGAGACGCGGCCCATCAAGGGCACCCGCCCACGGGGCAAGACCCCAGAGGAAGACGAGGCGCTGGCCAATGAGCTGCTAAATAGCTCAAAGGACCAGGCTGAGAATATCATGATTGTTGACCTGGAGAGAAATGACCTGGGTCGCGTATGTCGTTTTGGCACAGTCAAGGTGACCGAACTGGCTATTCTGGAGGTGTTTCCTACCGTTTTCCACCTCACCTCCACAATAGTGGGCAGGCTCAGAGAGGACAAGAACAGCATTGATTTGCTCAAAGCCACCTTCCCTGGTGGTTCCATAACCGGAGCCCCTAAAGTGCGGGCGCTGGAGATTATAGATGAGCTGGAGCCGACAAAGAGGAGTGTCTATACTGGAAGTATCGGCTATTTGAGCTTTGGCGGCGAGCTTGACCTCAACATCGCCATCCGTACTTTTCTAGTCAAGGGAAGCAAGGCTTATTTCCAGGTGGGTGGTGCCGTCACCTATGATTCCGACCCTGAGACTGAGTATCAGGAAACACTGGACAAGGCTAGAGCACTGATTGATGCCCTCAATATGGTAGCAACTCATGTAAGGTAGATATGATCCTAGTCATTGATAACTATGATTCCTTTGTCTATAACCTTGCCCAGTACCTGGGGGAACTGGGCTGGCAACCGGTGGTCTATCGCAATGACCAGGTAACCCTGGACGAAATTGAGGATTTAGGTCCATCCCACATTATCATCTCTCCAGGGCCCTGTACCCCGCTTGAGGCTGGTATCTCCAATGATATTATCCGCCGCTTTAGTGGGAAAATCCCTATTCTCGGTGTCTGTCTGGGGCACCAGTGCATAGGCCATGTCTATGGTGGTCAAATTGTCACCGCCGATATCCCTACGCATGGCAAGAGCTCACTCATCTATCATGATGGCAAGACTGTATATAAAAGCCTGCCAAGCCCGTTTAGGGCCGGACGTTACCACTCCCTGGTAATAAAACGGGACGTTTTCCCTTCGGTGTTGGAACTGGCCGCCACTACCAGTGACGGTGTCATTATGGGTATTCGGCACAAAGAATATGTTGTTGAGGGGCTGCAATTCCACCCAGAGTCAATAATGACCGATGTCGGTCACGATGTGCTGAGGAACTTCTTGAACTTCTTACAGCCAAGGTGGTCCAAGGAGTAGGCTTATGAACGAAATTGTTTACCTGAATGGCTCCTTAATACCCCGCAATAAAGCCTTTATATCCGTTCTGGACTACGGTTTTCTCTACGGATTTGGTCTCTTTGAGACTATGCGCGCCTATGGAGGTCAGGTATTTCGTTTGGAGCATCACCTAAGCCGGCTGGCACATTCCGCCGAGAAATTAGGATTGCCAATCGGGGCACCGGCGCTAAAGGGCGCGGTAATGGATACTATCCAGGCTAACAAGCTCAGTGAGGCTCGCATCCGTATCACTGTTTCCATCGGTGAGGGAGCGATGGCACCTGACCCCAGCACCTGTAATAAACCTACGGTGCTGATACTGGCTGAGCGTTATAAGCCCTACCCGGAGAAAGTCTATCAAAAAGGATTCAGGGCAGTTGTCTCGTCCATCCGCCGCAACAGCCAGTCACCTCTCTCCAAGCTCAAGACAGCCAACTATTTGGAAAGTATTCTGGCCAGGCAGGAGGCCAGAGCAGCTGGGGTTGACGAGGCTCTTTGCCTCAACGAGAAAAGGCTTCTGGCTGAGGCCAGTATGAGTAATATCTTTCTGGTAACCGACGGAATACTAAGGACGCCAGACGAGGAGAGTGGTATTCTTCCCGGAATTACCAGGCGGACGATTCTGGAGCTGGCTTCACAGTTGGACATTGATACCCTGGAGCAAGACATAAGGCTGGACGAGCTTTCCCAGGCCAAGGAAGCCTTCCTGACCAACTCACTTATCGAGGTTATGCCTCTTACTGAGATAGATGGGAAACCTATTGGTTCTGGTAGGCCAGGTCCTATTAGCAAAAGACTCATGGCGGCATATAAGAAATTGGTGTTCACCGAAGAAAAGATGATTTGAGTTACGAACACTAATCATTTAACTAAATGCCAGAAAGTGCCACCACCGGTGCCCCAATAGCTATTGATACAGCGTATTGCATTTGCCTCCTAACTTGACAAGCTCCCAGTCGCGTGGCATACTGGAGCTAGGTGGTTGAAAGTTTGTAATTCCCGACCTGTAATATTCCATATGAAGTCCCAAGGCCATGGATGCCCAAACTGCACACGACCGAGTCTAAAGAAAGGAGGTTATTCATGGCTTACGTGGACAAGACCCTAGAGTGCGTAGATTGTGGCGCCAGTTTTACCTTCAGCGCTGAGGAGCAGGAGTTCTTCGCCAATAAGGGCTTCACCAATGAACCCAAGCGCTGTTCTCCATGCCGACAAACCAGGAAGGACCAGCGCCGCAGTTCACAGGGTGGCTATGGTGGCTATGGGAGAAGGGAAATGTATCCTGCTGTCTGCGCCTCTTGTGGCAAAGATACACAGGTGCCTTTCGAGCCAAGAGAAGGGCGACCCGTGTACTGTAGCGACTGTTACAGTAAAACTAAGAGCTAGACTCACCTTTAGGAACACAGAATAAGACTTGAACGGTTGGCATGCCAACCGTTCAAGTATGTATGATAGTTTGCACATGAAATCAAGGGCTTACTGCACTTCAGCTAAACACACCACAATGGGTCACCCAGAACAACACTAGCTGTCAGTTCTACAATTTATGCTGTCCTTCAAGATGAAGGACTCTGTATTGACAAGCGCTAGAGACCCCTCTTTAGAGGTCAAGACCTGAACTGGTCAGCCGTCCGGAGTAGCCCCTCCTCCAGGGAAAGCCGTGGCTGCCAATCCAGCTCTTCTTGCCCTAAAATGTCATGAGGAGATTGAATTGACTTGTTTTTGGCACTAGCCTAAGATAAGAGCAAGGGGAGACGATGAAAAAGCGCTTATTGGAAATGATAGCCTGCCCTATATGTAAAGGAGACTTTCAACTAAAGGTTGGTGAAGAAGATGATAGAGAAGTAATCACCGGCGAACTTTATTGTCCAGCGTGCTCCCACCGTTATCCCATCACGGAAGGAGTCCCTAATTTACTACCGCCGGAACCGGGTACGCAGTAACTAAAGATATCGAGTTCTCTCTCAGCAGAAAATGAAAGTCAGCAGGGCAGACATAATGGTGGGCCATTCTGGACTCGAACCAGAGACCTCAGTCTTATCAGGACTGCGCTCTAACCAGCTGAGCTAATGGCCCAAGTTATTTCGTGTAGTATTTTAAACTAAAGAAGCTTAGA
>DAOWHE010000051.1 GCA_030641585.1 Dehalococcoidales bacterium
ATGTCATCCACGTCGGAAACGGCTACCTTTAAAATAACCGGTGCAAAATCCAGAGCTGCTGTCAGAGCTACGACTTCCGCTTCTGCTGCTGCTAGGGCGCTCTCTGCAGCAGTAAGGTCGCTCTCTGTAGCAGTAAGGTCGCTCTCTACAGCAGCAAGGTCGCTCTCTGCAGCAGCAAGGTCAGCTAAGGCAGCATCGAGGTCTTCCTGAGATACACCACCACAGCCGACAACTAGGGAAGACGCCAACACCAGCGTTAAAACAATTGCAAGCAATCTTTTTACCATAAAATACCTCCTTCATCATATACAACCCCTTCAGTACACGCACTCAAAAAAAGAGCTGCTAAAAGGGGAATAGCAGCAAGTCCATTGATTGATCCTCTACGTAGGTTGGATGTGCAACCCACCTTAGGTACCCTTTGTTGTCGAGTCATAAGGCGCCTCCTTCATAATAATATCTCTAGGCAAATTAACCACAAACTGACACGTTGGTAAGTAGAAATATACCAATAAGCAGATAAAAATTATCACATATCTAGGTAGTTGTATGTGAAATACTTCACACTTAATGTCTGAATTTTAGATAAGGAGCTACAATTCAGCGGCTAGCTGTTCCATCATGTCTCGATGGCTGATTATCACTCGCCCCCGCTTCAGGACCAGCATATCTTGCTTTTTCCACGTTTCCAGGAGATGCGAGACGCTTTCTCGTGATACTCCTACCAATTGAGCCAGTTCTTGTTGTGTGAGGCGAATTTCGCTCAGTGTAACGTGGTCAATTTGCACGGGAACGCTTTTCTCAAGCAGAAGTCTCGCTAGGCGCTTCTTCAGGCTCTGGAAGGTAAGCGACTCGAGGCGTTCGACCAGTCGACGCATATCCTGCAAGCAGGTTTTTACTATTGCATCATATAATTGAGGGTTATTTTGGTAAAATTCGCGAAGATCGGCGGCCTTGGCACATAGTAATGTTACATCTGTAGCCGCTTGCGACATCCCCAACTGCGAGCCTGCGTCCAGTAAGGATAGCGGGCAGAAGCAGCTGCTTGGCCCAAGCATGCAGAGGATCATCTCATGCCCGTCTCTGGTAACACGCGTTACTTTCACTTGACCGCTGACCACGATATAAAAGCGCGAGGCCGGATCGCCCTGGGCAAAGATTTGCTCACCTGCTGGAAAAGAAACCTCATGCATTATCCCGAATAATCTGGACCGCATGCCTGGATCAAGAGATTCGAGTAAGGTTGCACACTCTATACGTGAAATAACAACCCCCCAACGGTTTATTTAGTGTATCAGCCTGCATTTCTGCGTCTGATTAAAGGTGCTTCGTAAATCATATCCGTATTTGGTGTTTAGGTAAAAACGCCGTGCGAATTACCTGGTTATTAATGGAATATACCTGTAAATCCGTAAAAACATAATATAGCGAAGTGAGTCTATCATAGGCAAAAAACAAAGTCAATTCATAGAATGCCATTGACCTGCCCCCGCCAAAATACTAACTTAACAAGTGGGCTAAATGCTTGGGGCAGGTCAATCTTAGTGGAAAAGGGGCTTTTCATGAGCAAAGGGTCCATTGTCTGATGGTGGGGGTAATGGCTCGATGGTTTGATATGAGTCTTTTTAGTGGCTGGGGAAGAAGGATTCGAACCTTCGTTGACGGATTCAGAGTCCGCTGTCCTACCACTAGACGATTCCCCAGCGTGCTAAAATTATAGCATCAAGCCAGACTTGGAGCAATAACAGGACAAAAGGAGATGCCAATAAAGTATATCAGCTTAGACTGCCACAAGCAGTTAGAGTATAGTTTGACACCCAGCGGCCGACCGGTTATGGTTATCTAGGAGAGTGAGCTACTGCTTTGGTTAAGTTAGCTGCCTTGCAACAGATTCTGGGTGTCCGCTTCAAAGACCCGTCTTTGCTTGAGCAGGCACTGGTTCATAGCTCCTACATTAATGAAAACCCTGGCGCTGCCTCAACCTCCAATGAAAGGCTCGAATTTTTAGGTGATGCCGTTTTAGGTATGGTATTTGCCGAAAAGCTGTATCAAGACCTCCCTGATGCACCTGAAGGAGAGATGACTAAACTACGGTCTCACCTGGTCTGCCGTGATACCCTGTCCAGCGTTGCCAGAGCCATCGGGCTTGGTGAGCATATCTACCTGGGGAAGGGCGAGGAGGCGAATGGCGGTCGGCATAAGCCGGCTAACCTGGCTGGCGCTCTGGAAGCAGTGATAGCGGCTATTTCCCTTGACCAAGGGCTAGAAGCCACCAGGGATGTTATGCTAAGGTTATTTAATACGGAGCTACAGAGGTTAGCCAGCCAAGGGGTAGCGGTTGATCATAAATCACGACTTCAGCAACTTCTCCAGGCCAGGCGGCAAGAGACGCCGCTCTACCATATAATAGAAGCCACCGGACCGGACCACGACCGGAGTTTCACTGCCGAAGTGATGATTGGTGACACCGTGCTGGGCAGAGGCTCCGGCAAGAGTAAAAAACTGGCTGAGACTGAAGCTGCCCGCTCAGCACTGGAACAACTGCCCCCCACTTTACATGAGTAACCTCCTTTGTTAAACTTGAGCTTAACAGTGCTAGAACAATTAGATAGGGGTGCCACATGGGGAAGCGAGATTACAGACATCATGAGGCCAAGAAACCGAAAAAGGCTGCCAAGAAGGTAGTGGTAACCGATATCCTGACACCTCCGGTAACCGTAGAGGTAATTAAGAAGAAGAGGAAAGAACCTGAAGAAGAAGCCTAGGGTTTATCCCAGAGAACATGGTAGCTGTCAATGTCTGGCTTAGCCTCGGTTTGGGTGATAGTGCATGGTCATGTGCAGGGTGTCTTCTTCCGCGATTTTACCTTAAGATGGGCTAAGGAGCTGGGCTTGGTCGGTTATGTACGCAACTTGCCCGACTGGACAGCGGTGGAGGTCCGGGCTGAGGGGGAAAGACAACAGCTAGATAAGCTAATTGAGCAGCTTAAGGTAGGGCCACCCGGAGCCGAAGTAGAAAGAGTGGAAGCCAGCTGGTCAGAACATAGCGGAAGTTACACTCGTTTCAGTATAAGGTACTAGTGTTGTCCGATTGGCAACTGCTGCCGCTCTCAAACCGTAATTAAGCCAACAATTGCCACTATATACCCGGTTACGGCACTCTAAATGTCAAAGCCCACCCGAGCTTTTTTAATCAGCTCAAGATAATTTGCCTTAATACCCAGTGCCTGTGCAGCCTCAGAGTCAACTTGGTACGGTTCACCAACAAACACCTTGCCATACTCCTCAACTTCACCCTTGGTTGGGTCTCCCTGGCCGGTAGATTTTTGGCGACCTTCAATAATCCCCAGGTCAAAGGGCAGGGTAAAATAGAGGTCAGCCACCACCTTGTCTATCCCCAGCTCATACAAGGCCTGCCAGCCCCCTTCGGTTTCACCACCGTACTTACTGCTCGGCAACAAGCTGAGCAGGTTCATTATACTGAGTCTAGCCATATCCTTAATGACCTTTAGAGGCGTCACAGTTATTAAGTAGTCACTGGATAAGATTACATTAGGTACCCAGAAGGTCGGCACAGTCAGTGGCTTGGGCAGAGGATTGTCCACCTCAACCCAGATACAATCCTTCACATCCAGCAGTAGTACCCTGGGAAAGTCGTAACCCAAGGCTTTATATATCGGGTAGATCGGACCTCCTGCCGGGGTGCCGTCAAGGATAAGGATATCAGCGTCACTCACCCGCCTGATGCCGTCTATTATCAGTGACAAGAGCTCGCGGCTGGTAGTTACCGGATATGACACCGGGTAGCCGGCATTGGGTTTAATCAAGACGCGTCGCGCCCTTGATATTGCCGGTGGTGCTTTGAAAACAAATTGTGAGGCATCAAAAATCAAGTGCTACTCCTTGTTCCAGTTGTTATCGCTGGGGGGGCACATGGAGTCAGGTTGCGGAACCCTTTTGACTAGCTCCCTAGCCACCTCCCAGTCGGCTCTAGTATTGATATTGAAAAAGCTCAAGTGCTCCGGGTCAAACCTGTCTATTTCCCCGGCTTCTACATACCTTACCTTGACCAGGTCGAGAAGTTGGTCTGTTTTGTAATTGCCCTGCCCAAGCAACTGTTCTATGGCGGCCAGGCAGCTCTTTGCGTAAACGGCATGAAGTGGCTCAACCAAACCCCCTAATCGGGGAATAACCATATCAAAGGCAGCTGATATCTTTAACATATAACCAAGTAAGTCCAGGTTCAAAAAGGGCATATCACAGGCGACAACAAGGTTATAGCTGGAAGCTGAGGCAAGTAACCCGGTATAGATACCCACCAAGGGTCCTTTACCGGCGTAAGCGTCAGTTGCGATTCTCAACTTTGGATAGTCAGTAAATTGAGGCAGACGCTGCCCTTTGCCAATAACTATAATAATATCACTATTAAAAAAGCTAAGGCTGGATACTACCCGCTGGATTAGACCTTCATTGTTAATAGTCTCCAACGCCTTGTAACGCCCCAGGCGCGCGCCCTTGCCGCCAGCAAGAACAATAAAGCTTTTATCTGTAACCAAAATATATTTCTCCCATTCACCCCCCTATTCACCCCCCTATAGTATATTCTAGCACTATAGTCAAGCCCTCAAATTAAGAGGTTAAGTTGTGACCGAGATATACCCGTGCTATAATTTTGGCTATGAAGGTGTCTGAGCTGGGAGAGTTTGGGCTGATTGAACACTTGGCTAAAATAGCTTATCAGACCCAAGGCAAAGAAACTACCCCAGGCCAACAACTCATTATTGGTATCGGCGATGACGCTGCTGTCTGGCATGGTGATGCCAGGGTAGAGCTGGCTACCGCTGACTCCTTTATCCAGGACGTCCACTTTAGCCTAGGTACGGCTTCCTGGAATGAACTCGGCTGGAAGGCACTGGCAGCTAGCTTGAGCGATATTGCCGCCATGGGTGGTGTGCCCAAATATGCCTTGGTCTCACTGTCCTTACCCGGTGACACTGAAGTAGAGGATGTCACTGACCTCTACCGGGGAATGATTCAAGTGGGGCAGCAGTTTGGTGTAGCTATAGTTGGTGGTGATACCAGTAATGCACCACTGGTTATTATTAATACCACTGTTCTTGGTAGTACCAAAGGTCGGGACATGCATATCCTCACCCGCTCGGCAGCCAAGCCCGGCGATAAAGTAGCTGTCACCGGCTATTTGGGAGCGGCTGCCGCCGGCCTGGAGATGCTTACTAAGCATCTCATATTTGACCCTGAAGACGGTGCTTCCTTAGAAAGAGCCTTCCTCCACCCCGAGCCACGGATAGCCGAAGGGCAACTACTACTGGAGCAAGGCGTAAAAACAGCCATAGATATTAGCGATGGGCTGGTTTCAGACCTGAGCCATATCTTGAAGGCCAGCCGGGTTAGCGCCCAAATAGTAATTGACCGTGTGCCCATTCACCCCGCCGTTAAGGCTAACTTCGGCGATAAAGCGGTTGAGCTGGCGCTTTCAGGAGGAGAGGACTACGAACTCCTGTTTACCGCAAGCGCCGAGGTTACACGCCAGGTAATCACAAAAGCCTCCTGCCCGGTAACAGTTATCGGCAACATCATCGCTGATAAGATAGGCAAGATTACACTTATTGATAGAGAAGGAAAGCCTTTTAGACCAACTAAGACAGGATGGGAGCACTTTGCCACGAGCTAGAGCCAAATCACCAAATTCTCCAGGCAAAATAGACTGCCTTGAGCTAACTAGCCATAGCCCTGATGAGACCCAGCAGCTGGGAAGGCGTATCGGGGAGCTGGCCATGCCTGGTGATATTTTCCTCCTGGTCGGCAGTCTGGGAGCGGGAAAGACCTGCCTTACTCAGGGTATTGCCTGGGGGCTGGATATCAAAGAATATACACTGAGTCCTTCCTTCGTCTTAATTCGTGAACTCCGTGGCCGGCTGCCCTTGTATCATATAGACCTTTACCGGCTTGACCGAATAGAAGAGATTGCCGACCTGGGACTGGATGATTACCTCTATGGCAACGGCGTCTGTGTCATAGAATGGGCAGAAAAGGGCTTGAGTATACTGCCACCGGAGCATCTCCTGATTCAAATAAGTTATCTTGACGATACCGAGCGCCTCTTTCAACTCAAACCCAGCGGCAGGCGCTACCTGGAAATGGTAAACAAGTTGAAACCCCTTGCCTTCACTAACCAAAAGGGCGGGAGTAGATAATGCAACTGGCAATTGATACTTCAACCGATACCGCCGGCCTGGCTATCGTTCAAGACGGCGAGATACTGACCGAATTAACCTGGCGCTGCCAGAAGAACCACTCTGTGGAACTGATGCCTCGCCTGAGCCAGCTTCTTAAGCAGACCAAGTTAGAGCTTAAATCTATAAGTTATATCATCGTTGCCAGAGGACCGGGAAGCTTTAATGGGCTGCGAGTCGGAATTAGCACCGCTAAAGCCCTGGCCTTCAGCCTGGAAATTCCGCTCGTTGGCATCAGCACTCTAGAGGCAGAAGCCTATCAGCATGCTGAAACCGGCTTACCTGTCTGCCCGATTTTTAGTGCCGGCCGGAGTGAGATTGCCACCGCTATCTATCAGAGAAAGAATAGCCAGTGGTATCGGATTACCGCCGAGCATATTACTACAGTGGAGGCTCTGTGTTCAAAGCTTACTGCCAAGACCATATTTTGCGGACAGCTAACACCAGCTATCGCTTCCCAGCTGAAAGCAAAACTCGGAGAGAGAGCCATAATCCCACCTCCAGCCTCAAGACTCAGGCGAGCCAGCTTCCTGGCCGAGCTGGGGCTTAAGCGGCTTAAGGCGGGTGACTTTGACCAGCCAGCCACCCTGCAGCCAATGTACCTCAGACGACCGGCAATCACCAAACCAAAACGCACAACCTGGATAGCCAGAACTGGTAGCGATATAAAAAGAGGAAGAGGGGCTAATTGACCACCAAGGGTAGAGCTGAAGAGCGGTTAGGGTTGGTTAGACTAGTAATCAACAAAAAATAATAATCGGAGAGGGGAGAATGGAAAGGTCACTGGTTCTTATTAAGCCTGACGGAATGCAAAGAGGGTTAGCCGGTA
>DAOWHE010000065.1 GCA_030641585.1 Dehalococcoidales bacterium
AGCCATAAGGCTCTCTGGTGTTACTTCACTGCCAGCCTCAAACATGTTGAGCTTACCTATATTGACCACGCCATACTCTATCCTGAAGATATTAGTAAAGCCACGCTTTCTGGGCAAGCGCTTGATTAAAGGCAGCTGCCCGCCTTCAAAGCCAGGCTTTCTGCTATAGCCAGAACGAGACTTTTGCCCTTTACTGCCCCTGCCTGAATAGGTACCGTGACCACTGCCATTGCCGCGACCCACCCGCTTCCTGCTTTTTCTGGAGCCGGGAGCTGGAGCCAGTTCATGCTGCCTCACGAGCTTACCTCCTCCACCTTGACCAGATGCCTCACCTTAATAATCATTCCTCTAATTGAGAGCGAGTCATCATGAACGATACTCTGGTTTAGCCGTTTTAAACCGAGCGCCCTAAGGGTTCTCCCCTGGTCATCAGCATAGCCGATGCTGCTTTTAACCCGGGTGATTCGAAGCTTAGCCACCAGTTACCGCCTCCTCCTTGAGACCTACTTTGCGTCTAGCCATCTCCTCCTTTGGGTCCTTAAGCTGGCTTAGGGCAAGCATTGTTGCCTTAGCCACGTTAACCTTATTTGAGCTACCCAATGACTTGGTACAAATATCCTTAATTCCGACAGCCTCAACCACAGCCCGAACGCTACCACCAGCAATAAGGCCAGTACCCGGTGACGCCGGCTTTAAGAGAACCTTGGCGGCTCCGAATTTAACCGTCACCTCATAAGGGATGGTAGTGCCAGCCAGATGCACTTTAATCAAGTTCTTCCTGGCAATGGCGCCCGCCTTGCTAATGGCCATGGGCACCTCATTAGCCTTGCCAACACCAATGCCGACATGGCCACTGCTATCACCAGTCACCATCAGGGCACTAAAACTGAGGCGCTTACCTCCCCTAACTACCTTGGAGACGCGATTTATGTAAACCAGCTTATCATTCAGGGCAAGTTCTGTCGAGTCTATCTTGCTTATTGGCGCCTTTGTCACCTTAACACCACCCCTTTTAGAATTTAAGTCCCTGCTGACGGGCGGCCTCGGCCAGGGCTTTAACCCGGCCATGATATTTATAGCCACCACGGTCAAAAACTACCTGAGTTATCCCAATGCCCAAGGCTTTCTTGGCTAGTAAGGAACCGACCAGCTCAGCCTGAGCTGACTTGTTCTTGCTCACGACTTCACCCTTTATCTCCTCTTCAATGGTTGAGGCAGAGGCTAGTGTATGACCTCGCTCATCGTCAATAACCTGGGCGTAAATGTGGTTCAGGCTACGGAAGATACACAAACGGGGTCTTAATGCTATGCCCTCCACTTTAGCTCTAACTCTGGCATGTCTTCTATAGCGTGCCGCTCTTCTTGGTCCGTCCTTGCCCATTACGTACTCTCCCCGATAGCCTTAGCCGCTTTGCCTGCCTTAAGACGAACTACCTCACCGGCGTATCTTATACCTTTACCTTTATAAGCATCAGGGGGACGAATAGCCCTGATTTCAGCGGCCATCTGGCCAACTGCCTCTTTTGAAATCCCGGTAACCTTAATGCGATTTGTTCCCTCAACAGCCAGGGAAATACCCGGTAATGGTGAAACCTCCACCGAGTGTGAGTAGCCAACACGAATTGTCAGCTTATCCCCTGCCTTCTCCGCTCGATAACCGACCCCCACTATCTCAAGGTTTTTCTCAAAACCCTTGACCACCCCGTCCACCATGTTAGCCAGAAGGCTCCGTGTCAACCCATGCAGGGAGCAATGTAGCTTACTATCACTGGGTCGTGATACCGTAAGGACATCACCCTCCAGCGTTATAGATATATCCGGGCTGAAACGACGATGGAGCTCCCCCTTGGGCCCGGTTACAGTAACCCCGCCATCTTTAATAGCCACCGTCACCCCCGGTGGCACGGTTATTGGCATTCGCCCTACTCTAGACATGTATAAAACCTCAAGAACCATTTACCAGATATAGCATAAAAGCTCACCACCAACCCCCTGGTGCCAGGCTTTCTGGCCAGTCATCACTCCTTTGGCTGTAGACACGATAGCAATACCGAGACCCCCATAAACGCGAGGTATCTCCTTCTGCTGCACATATACCCTCAACCCAGGCTTACTTACCCGCTTCAAACCCGAAATGAGCGGCTGATTTTTCTCATCATACTTGAGAGTAATCTTAATCTGCCGGTGCGACTGGCTACTGACTACTTCATAGTCAACAATAAAACCCTCTCGCTTGAGAATCTTGGCGATGTAAAGCTTCACCCGCGATGACGGAACTAGCACTGAACTATGCCTGGCCATAACAGCGTTGCGTATCCGTGTCAGCATATCTGCTATTGGGTCAGTGACAGTCATCTTCTACTCCCTAAGTCCATAAGTTACCAGCTTGATTTTCTCACGCCCGGAATCTGTCCGGCGAGAGCTAGCTTGCGGAAACAGATGCGACACAAGCCAAACGGGCGCATAAAGGCACGAGGCCGACCACATAGATAACAGCGATTATGCTGCTTCACTTTATATTTTGGTGGACGTAGCGACTTTATAATTTTTGATTTCTTAGCCATTTCTACCTCAATCCTTACTGAAAGGCATACCTAACAGTTCCAGTAAATGTCTGCCTTCCTCATCCCTTCGGGCGGTGGTAACAACTGAAATTTCTAAGCCTCTAGGCTTATCTATCTTGTCATAATCTATCTCTGGAAAGATGGTTTGCTCCTTAAGACCCAGGGTATAGTTACCCCGGCCGTCAAAGGAGTCCGGGGAGACCCCCTGAAACTCCCGTATCCGTGGCAGGATAACGTTGACTAACTTGAAAAAGAAGTCATACACGCGCTCTCCCCGCAGGGTTACCTTTAAGCCGATAGGCATCCCTGTCCTCAACTTAAAAGCAGCAACTGACTTCTTGGCACGGGTAGTCACCGGGTGCTGCCCGGAGATAGCTGCCAGATCACTCTGGGCTGCCTCCAGAGCCTTGGCATTTTGAATTGCCTCGCCAACACCAATATTTAGCACCACCTTTTCCAGACGCGGCACCTGCATCACGTTCTTGTAGCCATAACGCTTCATCATGGCCGGGACAACTTCTTTTCTATATCGTTCCTTTAAGGCGGACATTTAATCAATTACCTCACGACAGGATTTGCAAAAGCGAACTTTCTTGCCGTCCTCCAGAAAGCGAAAACCAATCCGCGTAGGGCGATTACATTTATTGCACACTAGCATAAGGTTTGACACATGAATTGGCGCCTCACGCTCTATTATGCCAGCTTGTCTGACCTGACCGGTCGCCCGGGCATGCCTTTTGATAAAGTTAACACCGTCAACGAGTAGCCGTTCATCCTTGGGGGAGGCAAGTCTGACCTTGCCCTTCTTACCCCTATCCTTACCGGCGATAACCAACACAGTATCGTTCTTTCTAATCTTCATAGCTGCTAAAAGTACCCTAAAAGACCTAGGTTAGTCGGGTTTTGCCTTCCCCTCCATTAACCGGTTATACTTTTCCTCCCCGATGCACTCCTTGGCATATTGGCACCACTCTACACAGGAAGGAACATTCTCTCTAAAGACTGTGGCGCCACATTTGGTGCATTTAGCCTTTAGCTCATCGCTCCATATCTCTACTTCTTCCCCGCACTCGGGGCATTTTTTTAAAGAAGGGATAGGAGTTCTAATATTCCCGCTTCCCGGGCATTTATCCAGCATCTTTACTTGCTCTCTCTTTTAACACTTCACCCTTTATGCCGATTATTATGCTCTCAAAGGGAAGAGCCTTGCCGCTTTTTCTTAGAGCCTCCCGGGCAATATGAACCAGTCCGTAACAGCAGGGGACTTCCATATGAATAATTTTCAGGCTTTTAATATCGGAGCTTCCCAGTATCTGGGTAAGCTTGTCCACATAGGCATCAATGTCATCTAGTTTAGGGCAGCCAATGGCGATGGCTTGCCCCTTTAGAAAATCGGCATGAAAGTCGGCGTAAGCGAACGGAACGCAATCAGCAACTAATGCCAAGTCTGCATTCTTAAAATACGGAGCCCCTGGTGGCACCAGATGAAACTGTATTGGCCACTGGCGAAGCTCAGAGCTAGTCCTTACCTTTTCCTCTACCGCCTCCTCTTTGCCTTCCCAATGCAGCATCTGGGCGGAAGGACAGGAGGTTATTCCAGCGTGAGAATGGTGCTCGGGAAGCTCATCGGCGTGTGCCTTTAGATGGGCCAGGTGCTTTTCCAAAAGTTCGGGTGATTCCTCCTTAATGTGGGCAATTACGCCCTCTTCGTCATACCCCTCAACTTCTACTTCGGTAATAGTCAGCGCCCCCTGGGGGCAGTCACCGAGACAGGCACCCAGTCCATCGCAGAAACTCTCTTTTACCAGTTTTGCCTTGCCCTCAATAATCTGGAGGGCTCCCTCGGGGCAGGAGGGAATACAGAGCCCACAGCCGTCGCATTTCTCTTCATCAATCCTGATAATCTTTCTTTTTATCTTTGCCATTTATTCATCCTGTCTCACAAGACTTCAGGTGCCAGCGATATAATCTTGGTGAAATTCTTCTCCCTCAGCTCTCTGGCTACCGGTCCAAATATCCGGGTCCCCTTAGGGTTATTCTTATCGGTTAAAATCACGGCGGCATTGTCATCGAATTTAATATAAGAGCCATCCGGGCGCCTGTATTGTCGGGCGACACGAACGATAACCGCCCGAACCACCTCCCCCTTCTTGACCACTGCCTCCGGGGTCGCCTTCTTTACTGAAGCTACAATAGTATCACCAACCTTGGCGAACCTCTTCCTAGTGCCACCCAATACGTTAATGCACATAAGCTGCCTGACGCCTGTATTATCTGCTGCCTTAAGTCTAGTATAGGTTTGTATCATTCTAGTTTACCCTAAAAGCTAACTTCAGGTTATTTCCTGAGGTTTAACCTCTATTATCTCTCCCTTAGTTATTACCTCAGCTATCCGCCACCGCTTCTGCCTTGAGAAGGGACGAGTCTCTATAATCCTGACCAAATCTCCCAGCTTACACTTGTTATTTTCATCATGAGCTTTATACCTAACTACTCGCTTGAAAGTCTTTCTATAAAGTGGATGGCGCTTGACTGTTTCCACAGCGACAACCGCAGTCTTATCCATCTTGTTACTGACCACGTGGCCAATCCTGGTTTTGCGTTTTATCTGCATAAGCCCAAACCCTATACCCCTATGCCCAACTCTCTTTCTCTTATTAGCGTCTTTAAGCGGGCAATATTCTTTTTAAGCCTCGGAATCTCACGGTGATTTTTCAACTGCTTAGTGGCCGCCTTAAAACGGAGTTCAAAAAGCTCCTTATGCGCCGCTTCCAGTTGTTTTTTGAGTTCCTTATCATTGAGAGCCCGGATTTCTTTAGTTTTCAAACTGCATTAGCTCCCTATTTAGCGAATTACCATCAGCAACTATGCCGGTTTCCTTAAGCACAAATTTAGTGTCGATAGGTAGTTTGTGCGAAGCCAGACGCATTGCCTCCTTGGCTAGCTCCTGGCTGACGCCGCCTAATTCAAACAGGATTCTTCCCCGCCTGGCAACAGCCACCCAATGGTCAGGGGCTCCCTTGCCACTACCCATCCTGGTTTCGGCCGCCTTCTTGGTCACCGGCTTATCAGGAAAAACACGTATCCACACCTTCCCGCCGCGACGAATATGGTGAGTAATAGCCCGCCGCGCCGCCTCAATCTGTCGACTGGTAATCCAGGCTGACTCCATCGCCTGCAGCCCGAAATCGCCGAAGACAACTGTATTCCCTGTCTGGGCACTACCCCGGCGGTGTCCTTTATGACTTTTTCTGTATTTCACCCGTTTCGGTTGTAGCATCCATCTCCTCTTTCTCTACCGCCGCCGGGGGCTTGGCCGCCCTTGTTCTTTTTGCCTTTGGTTTAGCCGGTTTCTCTTCGGCTACTGCTTCAATAGTCGCCGCCTCAGCCGGTTTTACCTCCACCTCTTCAGCCGCCGGGGGCTTGGCTGCCCTTGTTCTTTTTGCCTTTGGTTTAGCCGGTTTCTCTTCGGCTACTGCTTCAACAATCGCCGCCTCAGCCGGTTTTGCTTCCGCCTCTTCAGCCACCGGGGGCTTGGCCGCCCTTGTTCTTTTTGCCTTTGGTTTAGCCGGTTTCTCTTTGGCTACTGCTTCAACAATCG
>DAOWHE010000029.1 GCA_030641585.1 Dehalococcoidales bacterium
ACTTTTGAGGCTTGTGCGCAACAAAAAACACCAGTTGCTTATAGAGTATTTTGGCAATATGGACCCGATGAGACAGACGAAAAGGGGAATCGTATCCCCATTTTAACTATTGTGGGTATAACATCACACCCCTAAGCAGATTGGGTTATCTTACTCCACCTAGCCCTAGAAGCCTTAACAGCTATCTCCCTACGTCTTTCAGGGGATAACCTTTCAGCCCTAACCCTACCACCCTTCAAACCACCAAGCCGACTAAGGGCTACAGCAGCAGGGTTTTTGACAATATGAGCTTCATCGGTAGCTTGATTTACGATTTTAGAAGCTATCTCGTTTATATTCTTGCTTGAACGCTTAGGCATAATTTGCTTATCTCATTAAATAGAGTGAATGTCAAGTCTTATAAAATTGAAATTGACCCACTACTTAGCCTTTACTCTCACTGCCTGGAGGTGGTAAAGCCAACAAGTTGTATTTCCTAACCCTATTTAAGGCTGACCCTTCTTGTGTTACCGGCATCAGTGTCCCAATTGTGCTATATTTAGATATTATTAGCTTAAGCTATGGAAGATGATTTGTTAGAAGTCTCTGTCACTAGGGGTTTAGGAACCCGTTTCATTGGCCATAGAATAATCCACTATTCAAAAATACCTTCAACCATGGAGATAGCCAAGAGAGAGTCTCTACAGGGGGCATTGGAAGGTACGGTGGTTATTGCCGATGAGCAAACTGCGGGCAAGGGGAGAATGAGGCGTGTTTGGCTATCGCCCAAGGGTTGTATTGCTTTATCTATTATCCTATATCCCAACATCGCCCATTTGTCTTCACTAATTATGGCATCTTCTTTAGCTGTAGTTCATACTATTGCTGCAATAACCGGGTTATGGTCGCGAATTAAGTGGCCCAATGATGTTTTAATTAACGGCAAGAAAGTATGCGGTATTCTCATTGAAAGCGGGGTGCGGGATAGCAGTATTGCTTACACTGTTATCGGTATCGGTATAAATGTGAATCTTAAAACTGCTGATTCTACGGGGATATCTATACCGGCTACCAGCCTGTCACATGAACTGGGAAGAGAAGTGTCTCGCCTGGAGATGGTAAGGAGGCTGTTAGTTGAAATTGAGAAGTTGTATCTTTCAGTGAAGAGTGGTGAGAGTATCTACCAAGAGTGGCGGGATAGCCTGGAGACACTTGGCAAGAGGGTACATGCCAGTTCGGGTAATAAGGTTTATGAAGGTATAGCTGAATCTGTAACCGAGGATGGTAGCCTGATACTTCGTTGCTCAGACGGCAGTCTGATAAAGCTCAATGCAGGGGACATCACCCTGCGTGATTAAATGATGGACAACCCTCATTAAATACCGAAAAGCGAGCAAAGCATAAGTATACTTGGATGAGGAGTAAAGCTCATCCAGCTACCCTTGGTAGAGACATCACCTTTAACCTATGGCTATTCTTCAGTCTTTTCGCCTGATTGGGCGCCAGTCCTTTTCATAAACATACTTATCAGGTCTATCGGGATGGGGAATATCAGGGTGCTGTTTCTCTCTGTGGCTACCTCAGTCAGTGTTGATAGATAACGGAGCTGTAGCGCAACTGGCTCCTTGGCGATAACAGCACCGGCTTGAGCCAGCTTCTCTGAGGCTTGAAGCTCACCCTCAGCATGAATGATTTTGGCTCGTCGCTCTCTTTCTGCCTCGGCTTGAGCTGCCATTGACCGCCTCATTGTTTCAGCAAGCTCAACCTCCTTAATCTCTACGGTGCTAACCTTCACTCCCCATGGGTCAGTATGTTCATCAATTATCTGTTGCAGCATTTGGTTCAGCTTTTCTCTGGAGGCTAATAGCTCGTCCAGTTCAGATTGTCCCAGTACATTCCTAAGCGTCGTCTGGGATATCTGAGAGGTGGCTCTAATGTGGTCCAGGACCTTAACTACTGAAGCCTCGGGGTCAACCACCCTGAAGTAGACTACTGCATTTACCCTGACGGTGACATTGTCTTTGGTGATTACCTCCTGTGATGGGACATCCATGGTCACTACTCGCAGGTCTACCTTAACCATCCGGTCAACAAAGGGGATGATAAGAAATAGACCGGGACCCTTGGCACCTACCAGCCTGCCCAGGCGGAAGATAACCCCCCTTTCGTATTCAGCGACGATTTTCACTGCCATAGAAATAATTACAAGTACAACAAGTACTACTATTACGATAGGAATTAAGGTTTCGGTTTCCATTAACTACCTCCTTTACTGTTTTTTGGTAACATATAGCTTTAAACCCTCAACCTTGGTTATTAGCACCTCCTCCCCGGGCTCCGCCCGGCCTTTATCCAGTACTGCTGTCCAGATTTCACCCTCATGGAACACCGTGCCTTCAGGCTTAAGGGCTGTTCTGACGATGGCAGTTTTCCCTGGCAGCTCGTCCCTGCCGGTGGTGGCTTGGCGCCGGTGGGCTCGAATTCCCCAAATGATGGTGACGGCAAGGAAAGCAGCAAGACCAATTGCCACTATGGCAATCAGCCACGGGTCTATTTGAAACCAACCTAAGTCTATTTGAGGCAATGAATCCCCCCCTACTGTTTTTTGGTAACATATAGTTTTAAGCTATCGACCTTGCTTATAATCACCTCCTCCCCGGGTTCCACCCGGCCCGTTTCTGATACTGCCGTCCACCGTTCGCCTTTGATGAAAACTATTCCTTCAGGTTCCAAGGCTATCTTGACTTCGGCAGTTTTTCCTATCAGCTCTTCCCTGCCGGTAGATGCCTGACGGCGGTGGGCTCCAATTACCCGTTGCATCACAAAGGCAAGGAGTATGGTAACAATAATTACTATGGTTGCAATCAGCCACGGGTCTATTTGAAATATTTGACCCCCAGGAAATAAGATTAAGGAGCCAAGAACTAGAGCAGTTATACCCCCAGCGGTAAATAAACCAAAGGTGGTAGTAAGTACCTCACCGATAAATAGACCGAAGGCAAGCAGGATAAGCAATATGCCTCCCAAGTTGGCGTCAAGAACACCTAGAGAGTAGAAGGCCATTAGCAGGCTAATAGCACCTATGATTCCGGGAAAGAATGTTCCCGGGCTGTAAATCTCGGCAATAATGCCTATGGTGCCTATGCTAAGTAGAATATAGGCAATGTTGGGGTCGCTAATAGCGTGCAAGAAGCGCTCAATAAAGGTCATTTCATTTCTAGCTACCTCGTAGCCTGTGGTGTTAATGCTAACCTCCATACCATTGGCTAAAGTAACCTTCCAGCCATTGATTTGGGAAATAAGGCTTTGTAAATTATCAGCTCGAAAGTCGATAAGGTTGAAATTTAGTGCGTCAACATCGGTGAAGGATTTGCTTTCCGTTACTGCTAGCTGGGCTTCTTCAATATTACGGCCGCGCTCTTGGGCAATGGTCTTCATCCACTTAGCCGAGAACTCGGTTATCTTTTTCATTTGCTCCTCTGGTATCTCCTCCCCGCCACCGGCTACAGGATGAGCCGCGCCAATAGTAGTGCCTGGTGCCATCACTGCGATATTAGCCGATAAGGTAATAAAGGTTCCTGCTGAAGCAGCCCAAGCGCCTTTTGGAGAGACATAAACAACAATGGGGACACTGGCATTCATAATCCGCTGGACTATCTTCTCCGTTGAACTTAGTAGCCCTCCAGGCGTGTCTAACTCAATAATGCAGGCAGTGGCATTCTCATCTTCAGCCTTGCTAATGCCCCTGTCAATATAATCAGCAACTATAGGAACAATAGTGCCCTCGACACGCAAGACTTGGATTGACTGGGTAGTAGCGCTGACCGTAGCTGGTACTAAAACTCCAGCCAATAAACCTGCACAAAAAGCAAGGCGAAAGGCTTTGAATACACTTTTAATCATGTGCTCCTCAGTAGTGGTAGAAAGCGTATCAACTTGGGCATAACCGACCCCCGCATCTTTAAGAGACTATACTAAGAGTATAGCTTGACTGTAGCCCTGTTGCAAATAAAGCAACAGGCTCAAGAAGCAGTTTGGCATCGCGGTTGAAGAGCTGAGTAAAGTGGTGTAGAATTTATGAGACTTATAGATGAAAGGTAGTGTTATGAGAGTTAAGCGATGTAAGGGGTTTCGTGACCTCGCCCCAGAGGAAATGTCAAAATTTCGCCTGATTGAGACCGCCTTTAGGGACTGCTGTCTCAGGTGGGGTTACCGGGAGGTCAGGACACCAACTCTTGAGTATCTTTACCTGTTTACCGCCACCGGAACTCTTACACCAAGTAGGTTAAACAGGGTGTATTCCTTCCTTGATTGGGATGGCTGGAGCGGCGAGAGGGTGGTACTTAGGCCTGATGGCACTATTCCTGTTGCCAGGCTTTATATTGATAGCATGGCTGAGCAAGGACTGGCCAAACTTTTTTATGTGACCAATGTCTTTGCCTTTGAGGAGACGGGACAAAAGTCAAGGGAAAGGTGGCAGGGTGGTGCCGAGCTTATCGGTGTCAACTCAGCTATTGCTGATGTTGAACTACTAGCCTTGGCTCTGGATGTTTTGCAGAGTTTGGGACTTAAGGGTATAAAGGTGCGCTTATCCCACGCTGGGCTGGTAAGGACAATTTTGGCTAAGCTTGAGCTGGGTCCCGGGGAGCAGATGAGGATATTTGACCAACTCCTGGATGGCGATACCGGGGTACTATCTAGGTTAAAGCCAGATAAACCTGAGCTGGTGGAGGCTTTGACTGTGCTACTGGACATAAAAGGGAAATCATCCGGATTTTTGAAAAACATTAAGGCACTATTTAGCCAAAAACTGCCTGAACTTGAGCCTCCCCTTGATAATTTTATAGCTATTACCGAGCTGGTGGAAGCTCTGGGTTGTGACTGCCAGATTGACCTGGCTTCGGGCAGGGGCTTTGAGTACTATACCGGGGTTATTTTCCATCTCTTTATTGGAGGGGAAAACATTGGTGGCGGTGGCAGATATGATGCCCTGATTTCGCAAATGGGTGAGCAGGATACACCGGCAGCCGGTTTTGCCCTTTATCTGGA
>DAOWHE010000018.1 GCA_030641585.1 Dehalococcoidales bacterium
AGCTTAAAGTCGCCGCCGCCCTAGCCAAGCATGATACTATCGGCATTGACCTCGTTAACCACTGTGTTAATGATATACTCACCTGCGGCGCCGAGCCGCTCTTCTTCTTGGACTACATTGCTATGGGCAAGCTTAAGCCAGAGCAGATAGCAGCCATTGTCCAGGGACTATCTCAGGCCTGCCATGAGGTCGGTTGCGCCCTCATCGGTGGTGAAACGGCAGAGATGCCTGGCTTATATGCCAATAAGGATTATGACCTGGTGGGGTTTATCGTCGGCGCAGTAGAGAAGGCGAAGATGATAACCGGCAAGACAATTGCCGCTGGTGACCTCATTATCGGTCTTCCCTCCAGCGGACTCCATACCAACGGTTACTCCCTGGTGCGCAAGATTTTTGGCACTACTCCGTCAGCGCTGGGTGCCTACTATCCTGAGTTAGGGCAAACCCTTGGTGAAGAGCTTCTTAAGCCCCACCGCTGTTACTATAATGAACTGAAACCCTTGTTACCGCTTATTAAGGGCATGGCACATATTACCGGCGGCGGTTTAACCGGCAATGTGCCCCGGGTTCTACCTAAGGGTATAGCAGCCAAGCTTCATAGTGGGGCATGGATGATACCCCCAATCTTCCAGCTTATCAAGGAGCGGGGCAATGTGGCTCAGGGAGAGATGTACCGCGTGTTTAATATGGGCATCGGCATGGTGCTCATCTGCTCACCGGATAATGCTGACCGTCTCAGCCAAGCCCTGCCCGAGGCTAAAGTTATTGGTGAGGTGGTGAAGCAAACGGGAAAGGCGAAGGTTATTATAGATTAGCTAATGGGGTGTTTAAGAGGGGCGAAGCCCCTCTCACATAACCCCTCCCCCTCTCTTTGGAAGGAGAGGGGGATACAGGGGGTGAGGTTGAAAATAACAGAAGGCGATGTCCTATAACGACATTATCAAGAAAGTAGCGTCCCTGTCCGACCCTGAGGCAGTAAAGGGCATGGCAAGGTTTGGGATTAACCCGGAAAATACATATGGGGTGTCTCTCCCAAACCTGAGGAAGATAGCCAGGGAAACAGGTAAAGACCATGTTCTCGCCCTGAAACTCTGGACTTCAGGTATCCACGAGGCTCGGCTACTCGCCAGTATGGTGGATGAGCCAGAAATGGTAACCGAAGCGCAAATGGAAAGCTGGGTTAAAGACTTTGACTCCTGGGATGTTTGTGACCAGTGCTGTAGTAATCTCTTTGACAAAAGCAAACTTGCTTACCAGAAAGCCAGTGAGTGGAGCCGAAGGGAAGAAGAATTCGTAAAAAGGGCAGGATTTGTGCTTATGGCGACACTGGCTGTCCATGATAAAAAGGCAAGTGACGAAGATTTTCTGAAGTTCCTGCCGATGATAAAAAGGGAGTCCACTGATAATAGAAACTTCGTTAAAAAAGCGGTTAACTGGGCACTGAGACAAGTCGGGAAACGAAACCTGGGTCTTAATAAAATGGCTATCAAAGCTGCCGGGGAGATAAAGCAGATTGAATCAAAAAGCGCCGGGTGGATTGCCGCTGACGCTCTTCGTGAACTTACTGGTGAGGCGGTTCAAAAGAGGCTGACCAAAACGAAATAGGAAAAAGTAATCAGGAGAGTATTTATGCGAGCTATTATAAGTGTCTCAGATAAGACGGGGGTAGCCGATTTTGCTAAAAGCTTAAGTCAGCTAGGCTTTGAGCTTTTCAGCACCGGCGGCACCCAAAAAGCACTGGAAGAGGCTCAGGTGCCGGTAAAAAGCGTCTCTAGTATTACCGGTTTCCCCGAGATTCTGGATGGCAGGGTAAAGACCCTGCACCCTAAAGTCCACGGCGGTCTGCTGGCCAGACGCAACCTGCCTGCCCACATGGCTGAACTTGCCGCCAATGACATCCAGCCCATTGACCTGGTGGCGGTTAATCTTTATCCCTTCGTCCAGACTGTAGCCAAAGAAAATGTTACCCTTGGTGAGGCACTGGAAAATATTGACATCGGCGGCCCGACCATGCTCCGGGCGGCGGCCAAGAACTTCCCCGGCGTTATCGTGGTGGTAGACCCGGCCGACTACCAGCTGGTCTTAGAGAAACTAACGCAGGGAGATTTAGATACGGCTGAGCGCAAGCGGCTGGCACAGAAGGCCTTCCAGCACGTAGCCGTCTACGATACCGCTATTTCTCAATACCTTAGGCAGGATATGGATGGTTTCCCTGATGAGATAACCATAGCCCTAAAGAAGCGCCATGACCTGCGTTATGGTGAGAACCCCCACCAGCCGGCTGCCTTCTATGCTGAGCAAACAGTCTTAAAGCAGGATAGCGGCATAACCTGGGCAAGGAAGCTGTGGGGCAAGGAACTCTCTTTCAATAACATCCTGGATGCTGATGCCGCCCGGGGTGCGGTAACCGACTTTGCCCAGCCGACAGTGGCTATTGTCAAGCATACCAATACCTGTGGCCTTTCAAGCCATCCGGATATTGCCCAAGCTTACCGCCGGGCCTTAAGCGGCGACCCGGTGTCAGCCTTTGGCGGCATTGTGGCCGCTAACCGAACGGTTAATCTCGATATGGCTGAGGAAATGAGTAAGACCTTCTATGAGATAGTCATTGCCCCTGAGTATAATGCTGATGCCTTAGAAGTATTAAAAAAGAAGAAGAACCTGCGTATCCTGCTGGCTGAGCTACTGCCTGACTATGCCGCCAGCCCGGTAGGCTACCTTGATTACCGTCGGGTAAAGGGTGGGCTACTTGTCCAGACATCAGACTCTCAGCCAGAGGGTAGCGTTAACTTAAAAACAGTAACCAAACGGTCACCGACTGAGGCTGAGCTGGAAGACCTGAAGTTTGCCTGGCGGGCGGTAAAGCACATAAAGTCCAATGCCATCGTTCTGGTTAAGGATAAGACCCTGGTGGGAATGGGGGCTGGACAACCTAACCGGGTAGTAAGTGTTGACATAGCTAAAGCTAAGGCCGGGGAAAAGTCCCGGGGCAGCGTTATGGCCTCTGATGCTATGTTCCCCTTCCCCGACAGTGTTGAGCAGGCAGCCGAGGGCGGGGTGACGGCTATCATCCAGCCCGGTGGCTCAATAAGAGATGAGGACTCTATCAAGGCAGCCGATAAGCACAATATAGCCATGGTCTTTACCGGCATCAGGCACTTCCTGCACTAAGCCAATTGCCAGCTTGCTTCCAGCAGCTTCACAGAGAAAAATAGAGATATTTGCCACCTGTGGCCACCTCTTTAGTTCACAGTGCCCCGGTCAGCTGCTGTATGTATTTCAATTAATTTGACAACTGCTATCTGATGGTTTAGTATATTCAGTATCTACTGAATATTAAGAAATATACGAATACTCTGTGAGGTGATGAAAGTGGCTAAAAAGAAAAAGGATGAAGCTTGTTGTGCCCCGGAAGACATGACCTGCTGTAGGGTTGAGGCGCTGGTCAGTATAGATGACAGGGGGCAGATGGTACTGCCCAAAGAGCTCAGGGAAAAGGCGAATATCCGTGGCGGTGATAAGCTGGCCGTCACCAGCTGGGAAAAAGGCGGCAAAGTATATTGCATTTTTCTGACTAAAGCTGAAGAGCTTAGCGATATGGTGAGGACCACGCTCAGACCGGTGATTAAGGACATAACGAAATAGTAATAGATAAAGGAGCTTTTCAAATGGAAGGGGATGAAATAAAAAAAGAGGTAAGAGAAGGCTATGCCGAACTAGCCAGAAAGGAGAGTTCTTGCTGTGCTCTAGCCGGTTCCTGCTGTGGAAGCACCGACCTGGCACAGGACATCAGCAAGAAGATAGGCTACTCAGATGAAGAACTAAAAGCTGTCCCCCAGGGCGCCAATCTCGGCCTTGGCTGCGGCAATCCAACAGCACTGGCATCCCTGAAGGAAGGGGAAACTGTTCTTGACCTCGGCTCGGGTGCCGGTTTCGACTGCTTCCTGGCGGCGAATATAGTCAGGGAGACGGGGAAAGTAATCGGCGTCGACATGACATCGGAGATGCTGGAGAAGGCAAGGGAAAACGCCAGAAAGGGCAACTATGATAACGTGGAATTCCGGCTGGGAGAGATTGAGAATTTACCCGCCGCCGATAATTTTGTGGACGTGGTCATTTCCAACTGCGTCATTAATCTCTCACCGGACAAGAAAAGGGTTTTTAAAGAGGCGTTCCGGGTGCTTAAGCCCGGCGGCCGGCTGATGGTATCAGATATGGTACTGCTTAAAGAACTACCTGATTTTATAAAAAACTCCATTGATGCCTATGTCGGTTGCCTCTCAGGTGCACTCTTAAAAGACGACTACATAGCAGCGATAAGAGAGGCTGGCTTTCATGAAGTCAGGATAATGGACGAGACATTTTTCCCTCTTGAGTTCATCACCGATGACCCGATAGCCAAGGAAATTATTAATAAGGTGCAGGCAACAACAGAGGATATAAGCGATATTGAAAATTCGGTTGCCAGCATAAAGGTTTACGGGATAAAACCGAAATAAGGGAGTGGGCTGAAGCTCAGCCCCACCCTATATCACTAAAACCGAACCGTGATTACCGGCTTTATGTTCACCGGAACGATATCCCACATTCCAGAGGAGCCAAGTGGCCGGGATACCTCAATCCTCTTGCCCTCAACTTCACTCCAGCCATGAATTACGGGTATTATCAACCAGCGCCCAAACAGTAGCCGAGCCCGAGCCAGACCAATACAAGCTACAACTCTTGCCGATATTCCTAGTGCTTTACACTGTCGCTTAAACCTTATGGATTTAGTAAAACAGTCATTTCTAAACAGGTTATACGGTTCTTGTCTCAGCCTCTCGGCTATTCTCTCCGCCTTTTTTAGGTTACTCACTCTACTATCCTTACCACCTTCAGACGCAGAACCTTCCGCGTATTATCAGTAACCTTTACCCGCTCATCTATACGCCAGCCGACCAGCCAAAGGATATGTCGCAGCGAGCAGACAACAGGAATTCTCTCCCGCCAGGCGCGAGGAATCTTGGCATCAATCATAAACTCATTTAGTTTCTTGGGCTGGCTTAAACCCAGCGGCTGGAACCGGTCACCACGCTTTCTGGGTCTCACTATTATCCTGTCGCCAGCTTTATCAAGGTCAAAGTAGGCGGTAAAGTCGTTATCTATTAACCTTACCCCCTTAATCCCCCTCTCCTTTGAAGGAGAGGGGGAAGAATAGTTGGTGAAGGGGCTCTGCCCCTTCACACTTCCCCTGATAAACCACCCAGTGTTAAAGCTCTCGTCTTTCTCTGTCATCTGTTCACGGTCTATAATCGTTGCCTCAACCTGCCACCCGGCTAGCCGTGTTTCCCCAGGTATCTTTAAGACAAACTCTCCTTCCAGAATAGGGAAGGGAGATAAAACTGCGGGGTCTGAACCTAGCAGGTATTTATCATATTCTATGGAGAAGATTAAACCATCGGGCAGGCTGATTTGTTTCCCCGCCGGCTTATTCAGGGCAGCCATTATCTCTTCAATGTGGCGCGTCTCAATATCCTTAAGACTGCCCAGGAGCTCCAAAATAGATGCTCTCAGCAGGTGCCGCTTCAGGGCTGGGTGTAACCTGCCAAAGCTTTCCTTATCCAGAGTAATCACGTTTCCCTGTCTTTGAGCCACTTCACTCCACTGTTGGGCGGTCTCTTCATCCAGAAAGGCGAGCTCATCAGCGGCAATATTGGCGGTTCGCAGTAGTGCTTCAACCACCCGTGGGTTATAGCTCTGTAGTAAAGGGATGAGCTGTTGGCGGATTCTATTCCTTAGCGGCGCTCGTGAGAGATTACTGGCATCAATCCGGGGCCTAAGCTGGTGGCTCTGGCAATAGTCAGCCGTTTCCTGACGGTAGAACTCAAGTAACGGTCTTACCACAGTGAGCCTTTTCCCACCAAGAGGTAACTGCCACACGGTACATGACTTGAGGCCCCTAAGCCCCCTGGTTCCAGTACCCCGCACTAGGTGCATGAGTATTGTCTCTGCCTGGTCATCAAGGGTGTGACCAACTGCTACCCGGCTGGCGCCAGTAGCGCTGGCAGTATCAGCCAAGAAGCGGTAGCGCACCTCCCTGGCTGCCTCTTCTAGCGAAAGGTGTTGCTCGGCTTGGTAGGCCTTTACATCCCGCCGCTCTATAGTAGCTGGCACACCCAGACGCTGAGCCAACTCGGCAACATACTGAGCATCAGCACGGGACTCAGCCCCTCTGAGTTGGTGGTCAAGGTGAGCCACGTGCAGCGTTATGCCCAGCTCGTCTTTAAGCCGAACCAGAATATCAAGCAGACAACTTGAGTCTGGGCCACCGGACACCGCCACCAGCAGGCAGGTCTGCCTTGAAACCAGATTATGCTCCCGGATAAAGTTCTTAACCCGCTGCTCTAGCGTTGGCGGCTTTTTTCTTACCATTTCAGTCTCTATTATAGTTAGCCAGGGGCAAGGGGGCAATACTGTGGGCTTTTGATGAGTTTAAGCTATCCAGTTAGCTTTAGCTCTCATTGAATAATTCCAGCCGTGCCGACTTACCATCAAGGCTGATGACGCTAATACTGCCGGTGCTTAACCTAAGCCTGCCTATTTGAGATAAGGGCAACCCTAGCACTGAGCAGATAATGGTCAAGATAGTAAAGTAGTGACTAACCAGCGCCAGCACACCATCAGGGTGCTGCCTAGAGAGTTGCTGAATAGCACGCCACGCCCGCTCCTGCACCTCAAGCAGTGATTCACCACCAGGCGCTCTTGGCAATGCCTTACCCTTAATGCTAGTGGTTAAAAACTCGCTCAAGCGCTTGCCCAGCTCACTGGCAGATACCCCCTCCAACTGCCCTGCCTCAATCTCCCTCAGGGATGGTTCAATCTCTACCTCAAGCTGATGGTAATAGGCTATGGCTTTAGCAGTATCCAGAGAGCGCTGTAATGGGCTAGCGTAGATGGCCTGAAGCTTTTCTCGCCTTAGTCTCAAGGCCAGGCCCTCAGCTTGCCCTCTGCCCCTCTCGTTTAGCGGAGGATTGCTACTGCCACCCTGAATGCGCCGCGATTTATTCCAGTCGGTCTCACCATGTCTTACTAAGATAACTTTTACCAATTATTCTCCCTCATTAGATTTATGAGCTATATAGTAACTGGCATGCTCTAGCCGCCGGTGGTAACTTGGGTGGTCCCAGAGCAGCAGCTCCACCCAGCGGCTGGGCTGTGCCTCAGCCAGATTCTGGTCGGTAAGTTTGGTCATAGAGCTAATAAATGAACCCGGGTCATCAGTCAGGCTTAAGGCGTAACCATCAGCAGCAGCTTCTAGTTGACGACTAAAGCTATTTGTAAGTGGGGCTAGTAGCAGACTGACCACGCCAAATATAAGCATTAGCAGAGGCAAGGCGGCTACATCTGATATACTGCTAAAACCCGGGGGTGCTATGGCGGCTTTCAGGATAAGGTTAGTGATATAGAACCCGATTAGCAACAAAGCCGACTGCACCACAAAAAGTCTGAAGATGTCACGGTGGCGCTGGTGCCCCAGTTCATGAGCCATGATTACCTCTATCTCCATCGGCGAGTACCAGCTAAGCAGTGTGTCGCTTAAGACTATCCTCTTTGTCTTAGCGACTCCCATCAGGGCGGCGTTGGCAGTGGTGCCTTTGCTGGAAAATTCCACAGTATAGATACCACCAACTTCTATCTTAGCCTGCTGGGACAGTCGCTCCAGTCGTTTTTTAAGTTCTGTATCAGCCAGTGGCTCCATCTTAAAGAAAATAGGCACAATGAGAACCGGTACCAGCATGGTCAGCATCAGGCTGACCAATACCACAAGCCCCCAGGCGAGCAGCCACCAGATTTGCGGCAGACTGCTCATAAACCAGTAGACGGCGGCAACAATGCCGGTGCCCAGTACTCCAGCCAGAACACCAGCTTTCATGGTATCACCTAGCCAGCCAGTGAGTTTTTGAAGGGATAGACCATAGCGCCGGGGCAAAACAAGCCCACGATAGTAGCCCAGCGGCGCCAATAACACCCCATAAGCCACCATTAAAAATAAAAAGTAGAGGCTGGCCGCTGGCACAGGAGGTAAAGCAAGCGACCCGACCAGCCTGGTGGAAAGACCACTGAATATCAGCAGCCCAAGCAGGCCACCAGCGAGTGTCAGGTCAACCAAGCTCAAGCGCCGCTTCAGCCGGGCGTATTCCTTTGCCTTCTCCTGCCTTTCAGGGTCCAGAGCCGGCTCTGCCATAGGAGTCTCATCTAAATTGGAGTTTCTCAAATAGGGTCAACTCGTTTTTAGGATAAGTCTTGAGCGGTGGATGGAGCGTGGCTGGTTAAAGCCCAGAGCCTTAGCCATCTGCTCCGGCCTTCCCGAACCACCACTGTCACAACGAAGCCGCATACCTATAGTACAGTAGCCGCTACGCCAGCTGATAAGCCACAGGTCATTAACCAGAGCCCGGAGGTCGTAGCTCCTGGGGCCGGTATCCCGCTGGTGTTGCCACGGCACGTGCTCCTTGGAGAGCAAAGAAGCTAGCGCTGCTTCTGTTTCCTTTTCATCCTTTTCCGTTTCCGCCTCAACCGTGTATTCGGCATAGCGAATCTGCGATTGCAATGATGGCAGGGTGGTGACTATCTGATACACCTGCAGAATTTCCATACCAGGCGGCAGTTGCCGGCTCACAGCGGCTTCCAGATTGTGTGGCGAGACCTGTTTGGCAACGAAGATGTCCATCAGTTCTGCCTCGCCGGTTACACCCAGGGCGAGGGGGGCAGCCAGGGATATGCGGGGATGGGGGTTAAACCCCTCCGAGTAGGCCAAAGGTATCCCGGCACGACGAAAAGCCCTCTGCCACAGCCTGACTATATCCAGATGGGAGATGAACTTAATCTCTGGCCCCCGCTTAAATCTAAGCCGCAGGCGGAACATTCTTTTGCTTTTCCTTGGTCACCAGTATTTCTTCTATCTTCAAGCCCCTCATCTTGGTTATTACTATCTTTAGGTCTTTGTACCTCAACTGCTGGCCCTGTTTGGGGATCCGTCCCAGGAGACCCAGGACAAAGCCGGCTACAGTTTCGTAATCGCCCTTGGGCAAGCTAAGCCTCAATTCCTCATTGGCTTCCTCAATCCGCATGCCGCCATCAATTTGAAAGGTATACTCATCTACTATCTCATATTCCTTTTCCGCCGCCGCCAGCTCGTCCCCCACCGGACCAACAACCTCTTCCATCAAACGGCTGAGGCTGACAACACCGGCAGTGCCGCCATACTCATCTACCACCACACACATACGATAGTTCTTGTCCCGCATCTCGGTAAAGAGTTCACTGATGCGCTTGGTCTCAGGAGTGAAGTAGGCCGGACGAATAAGGTCGTCAATAGTGCTCTCGTTGCTAACTGTGCCTTTGGCAGTAGCCATCAGCACATCCTTAATTGAAAGAATACCCACCACACTATCCATATTCTCTTCATATACCGGAAATCGGGACAGGGGCGACTTGGCATAGATGGCCAGGAAATCGGCTAGAGTAGTTCCCTTCTCCACACTGACCACCTCAGGGCGGGGCACGATAACCTCACCGACCGGACGGTCACCAAACTCAAAGACATTGTGCAGCATCTCAGCCTCAGCCTCCTCCACCGTCCCCTCTCTGTGACCCACCCTTATCATGGTGCGAATCTCTTCTTCACTGACCAGGGAGCGGGGCACAGGCGTTCCCCCGACCAGCCTGGTGACGCCGAAAGAAATCCAGCTCAGTACGGTCACGAATGGGGTAAAAAGCCAGGAGATTATCTCTATCGGCCGCACCAGCAGTAGCGACAGTTTTTCAGCATGCCGGTTAGCCAGCGTCTTGGGCATGGTCTCAGCGAA
>DAOWHE010000074.1 GCA_030641585.1 Dehalococcoidales bacterium
CAAGCCTCCGGGTCAAGGCTGCCGGCATGGCCAACGCGCCGCTCAGCACTCAGCCGCCTGACCAAAGCCACCATGCTAAACGAGGTCTTGCCTGAGGGCTTATTGATATTTAGTATGCCATCCATAGCTAGCCCCGGTTTTCAGTCTCACTGACCCGGTCAATCAGCTCCAGGATGTGAGCTCCCCGTTCAATAGAATCATCCCACTGAAAGTCAAGTTCAGGAATGTGTCGCAACTTCAAACGCTTAGCCAGTTCACCACGGAAAAATCCTGAAGCCGCCACCAGCACATGCAGTATCTCTTCCTTCTTCTCCTCACCACCGATACAACTGACAAAGACCTTGGCCGACTTCAGGTCAGAGGAGGTATCAACCTCGATGACAGAAACAAAGCTGCCAAGCCTCGGGTCCTTGACCTGGCGCTGAAGCAACTGGCTAATTTCCTGGCGAATCAGGCTATTCACCCGCTCAACACGACGTGTCATGGCTATCTCCTAGTCAGCCTTTTCCATTTTATAGAACTCCAGAATGTCACCAACCTGATAGTTGCTGAAGTCTTTGATGCCGATACCACACTCATAGCCCGTAGCCACCTCATTAACATTCTCCTTAAAGCGCCTCAGACTGGCAACCACAGACTCAAACACCACCTCATCCTTGCGACGGACTCTGACTGACACATCCCGACTTACTTTGCCTTCTGTGACATAGACCCCGACCACCTTTACTCCTTTACCGGCACCAAAGATTTGCCTTACTTCAACCCGCCCCTGGATAACCTCAACATAGACCGGCTCCAGCATACCTTTAAGCGCCTTCTCCACATCACCAACCAAAGCATAAATCACATCATAGTGGCGAATATCTATGCCTTCCGCTTCGGCCATCCGCTTGGCGCCAGCCTCAACACCTGTATTAAAAGTTATAATAAGTCCCTTTGAGGCTATTGCCAGCATGACATCACTTTCGGTAACATTGCCGCTACCGCTACGGATAATATTAATCTGGACTTCTTCCGTTGCCACCCGCCTCAGGGAAGTCTTTATCGGTTCAATACTGCCCTGAACATCAACCTTGAGAATAATGTTAAGCTCCTTTACCTGTCCCGAGCTTATCTGGGAAAAGAGACCATCAAGGCTGACCGCTCTTCTGGCTAGTTGTGCCTCTTCAAGGTGTTTCTCTACCAGAGCCCGTGCCTGGCGCTCACCCCCTACACTGGTCAGCACATCCCCCGCTTGAGGCACTCCGTGAAAACCAAGAACGATAACAGGAGTAGATGGTCTGGCTTTTTTAAGTCGCCTGCCGGAATCATTAAACATTGCCTTGACCTTGCCCCAGACGCTACCAACTACTACCGTGTCTCCAACCTTCAAGCTGCCATTATGAACCAGCACTGTAGCCAGTGGGCCCTTTGTCCTGTCCAGCCTGGCTTCAATAACCACTCCGGTTGCCGGCCGAGAAGGGTCAGCCTTGAGTTCCTCCAGTTCAGCTACCAGCAAAAGGTTCTCCAGTAAATCAGGGATGCCTTCTTTGGTTTTAGCTGAAGTCTGAACACAAACAGTATCGCCACCCCACCCCTCAACAACCAGACCGGCATCAGCCAGTTGCTGCTTGACCCGCTCCGGGTTAGCATCCGGCTTATCCGTCTTATTGATGGCCACCACAATCGGCACCCCAGCTGCCCGAGCATGGTCCAAGGCTTCTAAAGTCTGTGGCATTACCCCATCGTCAGCCGCCACCACCAGAATAGTGATGTCGGTTACCTGGGCACCACGCGCCCGCATGGCAGTAAAAGCCTCGTGGCCCGGAGTATCCAGGAAGGTAATTCTTCGCCCATTCACCTCTACCTGATAGGCACCGATGTGCTGGGTAATATTGCCAGCCTCCGTATCCATTACATTAGACTGCCTGATAGCATCAAGAAGCATGGTCTTGCCGTGATCGACATGCCCCATGATGGTAACTACCGGTGGCCGTGGCTTTAGATTGCCCTTATCCACACCCAGTCGTTGCTGCTTTCTTATCCCGCTAGTAACACCGGTGGCGCTTCGGGGGGCGCTGGGTTGCGGGTGAGCCTCAAAACCGAAGGCAGCAGCTACCGTAGATGCCACATTATAGCCAATAACCTGGTTAATATTAGCCATAATGTTATTCCTCACCAGCTGTTTGATAACACCTATGGAACTAACATGGAGAAGGTCAGCCAGCTGCCTGACACTTAAGGCATCGGGAAGTTCAAGTGCGACCATCTCCGCAGAAGGAGAACCTTTGCCAGCTTCCTGGTCTCCCGGCTCAGTGATATTAGCCTTTTTGCTTACCTCAGCCACTAACTAACTAACTCCCGGTCAAGTTTTTTACCAAATTCAATAAGCCGTTCCCGATTCTCCCGAGTAAGACTGGTTCGTAGAGCATGCTCTAGCCGGCCAGCCACCAGCCCGGTCTGCCAGCACTGGGGCAGCGGGCACAGATAAGCACCACGCCCGGCCTTCCCGCCATCAGAATCAACCTCTATCCCCCCGTCGGCAAGCCGTACCAGGCGTACCAGCTGCCTCTTGTCCTTCACCTGGCGACAGGCAACACAGGTCCGTTGCGGCACATGCTTAATAGTACTCATCATCTTCACTATCGTCAATTTCTGCCTCTCGGCGTTTTTTCTTCAGCTTGATGCCATCCACAGCATTGTCTTTGCCCCGAGCGGCTTTCTTTTTCTTCTTTTTCTTCTTTAATGGGTCACTAGATTTGGGCAAGCCCGGCGTCAGAATATCTTCAGCAAAACGGACTGGCGCTTTTTGGGTTGTTTCCGGTGCCACCCCAGAAGTAGCCGGGGCTTCAAGAACCGCCACAGGCATCACCGCTTCTGTTGATACTAAACTTGGTTCCTTGATTTCTGGTGCTTCTTCTGCAGTAGCCTCTCCCACCTCGGCAGCTTCCGCCTTCTTTGCCTCAGCTTCCGAGGCACTTATAATGTCAATTCGCCATCCGGTGAGCTTTACCGCCAGTCTAACATTCTGCCCCTCCTTGCCAATAGCCAAAGAGAGTTGCCTATCAGGAATAGCCACGGTAGCCGCCTCCTCCGCCCCACTAGGATCAACACTTACCACCCGGGCCGGGCTAAGGGCCTTAGCAATAAAGACCACTGGGTCCGGACTCCAGTTAATGACATCAATCTTTTCTCCATTTAACTCGCTGGCAATATTCTGTATCCTGATACCACGAAGTCCAACGCAGCAGCCAACGGGGTCAATTCCCTCCTGACGTGCCGCCACAGCTACCTTACTGCGGTAGCCAGCCTCACGAGCCACTGATTTGATCTCCACGGTGCCGTTATAAACCTCAGGTACCTCCAGCTCAAAAAGCCGACGAAGTAGATTCGGGTGGGAACGTGATACCACCAGCAGAGGCCCTCTTTCTGACTGAGACACCTCCACAAGATAGACTTTAAGCCTTTGACCAACACGGTACCTCTCGTTGGGTGCCTGCTCAAATTGTGGCATCATTGCTTCAGCTCTACCAATATCAATAAATATCTGCCTGGGCTCAATGCGACGCACCACACCGCTGACAATGTCACCCTCCTTACCAGCATATTCCTCATAAATGGCACTATACTCTGCCTCATGAAGACGCTGCAGGATGACCTGTTTTGCCGTCTGGGCAGCAATGCGCCCGGCATTACGCGGCGTAGCTTCTACCAGAATAGCATCACCAATCTCTGCCTCCGGCTTAATTTCACGTGCCTCAGCCAGTGATATTTCACAGCGTGTATCCAAAGGTTCTTTAACCACCGCCTTTTCCGCCCACACCTGAACCTTACCGTTAGCAGGGTCAATCTTGACCGAAATTTTCTGGTCAGGGACAAAATTATCCCTCCGGTAAGCCGATACCAGCGCCGCCTCTACCGCGCTAAGCACCACCTCTTTGGACAGGTTCTTCTCCGCCGCCAGCTGAGTTATGGCGAGCAGAAACTCGCTCTTCATCCCGGAACCAGACCTCCAACTTTAATCTTACAACAAAAAAGTGGGACTTAGCCCACTTCGCTACTTACTACCCCTCTTGTTAATAATAAGTATATCATAATTGACCTCAAGATGCAATAGCCCAATCTCATCAACAAGCCACTGCCTACTAGCGTTGACACTTGAAAGGCTTCACGCTAACATAGTGGCAAGGAAACTTCATGCTAGCCAAGGTAAAAAGCTGTGCCATAGTTGGACTGGAAGGGGCTATCGTTGAGGTTGAGGTAGATATTTCCCCGGGTTTGCCTTCTTTTACGATCGTTGGCTTGCCTGATGCCGCTGTCCAAGAGGCCAGAGAGCGAGTCCGCGCCGCTATCCGAAACTCTGGCTTCACCTTCCCGACAAAGCGCATTGTCGCAAATCTAGCCCCGGCCGACCTCAAGAAAGCTGGCCCGGCCTACGATTTGCCCATTGCTGTTGCTATTCTTCTGGCTTCAGAGCAGGTATATGCTGATGTCTCCCAGACCCTACTCCTTGGCGAGCTGTCACTGGATGGCAGCCTGCGCCATACCAATGGTATCCTACCTATGGTTGCCCTGGCTCACCAGGAAGGGTCTTCCAGTGTTATTGTGCCTGAGACCGATGCCAAAGAGGCCTCCTTAATAGAAGGCGTCAAGATTCTCCCCTTTGCCTCACTGGCCCAGTTGATTAGCTATCTCCGTGGTGAAGTACCACCCCCTGAGTATAAGAAGGCTGATGAACTTCAGCAATATATCCTCCCCGACCAAGGAGCTGCTGACCTAGCTTACATTAAAGGGCAGGAGCATGCCAAGCGTGCTTTAGAGGTAGCTGCCGCTGGTGGACACAACATAATAATGTGTGGCCCGCCTGGTAGTGGCAAGACACTTCTGGCACGCTCGCTGCCGGCAATACTGCCGCTGATGACCAATGAGGAGGCTCTGGAGGTTACCAAGATTTACAGTGTCAGCGGTCTGTTGCCACCAGATACTCCTCTTATTAGGCAGCGACCTTTTCGTTCTCCTCACTACACCATCTCCAATGCCGGTCTGGTCGGCGGTGGGCACTGGCCAAAACCGGGGGAGATAAGCCTCAGCCACCGCGGGGTGCTGTTCCTTGATGAGCTACCCGAATTCGGGCACTCACTACTCGAGATATTGCGCCAGCCCCTGGAAGACAAGCTGGTCACTATCAGCCGGGCTAGAGGGAGCGTTACCTTTCCGGCTAACTTTATGCTGGTGGGGGCAATGAACCCCTGCCCCTGCGGCTACTATGGCGACCCTTTCCGGCAATGCACCTGCCCTCCCGGCCTGGTGTCGCGCTATCAGAAGCGCATCAGCGGACCATTTATTGACCGGGTTGATATATTTGTTGAAGCCCCCCACATTGACTATGAAAAGCTGTCTGATGACCGCCTGGGTGAACCATCGGAGAAAGTCCAAGCCAGAATCACCGCTGCCCGCGCCAAACAGCATAAACGTTTTGCCCAGACCAAACTGGCCTGCAACGCTGAGATGACACCGACTGAGGTAAGGGGATTTTGTCAGGTAGAAGAGTCCGCCCAGAGCCTGCTTAAGGCAGCCATGAAGCAGCTTTATCTCTCCGCCCGCGCTTTCCATCGCATCTTAAAACTGGCCCGCACCATCGCCGATTTGGATAATGGTGATATAATAAAAGCCCATCACCTGGCTGAAGCCATCCAGTACCGGCCAAGACGGATGGTTTAGGCAAGGGGGAGATGCAATATAACGATATTATTAAAAATAGAAAACAATTCCTTCGTGATTAGCTTTGAATAACATATTAAAAAAATTTAGGGAAACAACTCGAGTGTGGAAAACGGGAATTAGCTTTGAGTTGTTTTTAGCGTTATGTTAAGTAAAACGGACAGCAGTGAAAGAAATGGACAATGAAATGACAGAGGGAGAGGAGCTTAATCGCCTTTGTCACCTCCCACCAAATAGAGCCTTATGTAAAGTAATCAGGAGGAAAGAGGAATGAAGAAAAAGGGTGAGTCTAGCGGACACTGGCTCATAAGGGCGCTAAAGAGACACTTTCTGGCCGGTATTTTAGTTGTTTTGCCTGTCGGCGTTGCCATATATATTCTGGTGTGGGGCTTTATCAAAATTGACGGTATCCTACAGCCAGCAATCGAATGGATATTCGGCGGGACAATTACCGGCCTCGGCTTTGGCATTGCCCTAGTGCTGATATATGTCATTGGCATTATCGCCGAGAATATCATTGGCAAGGAAGCAATTCGCTTCGGCGAGTCGTTACTAACCAGGGTACCATTGTTTCGGCAGATCTATACCGGCCTAAAACAGGTCATTGAAGGGCTCTCCGGGCTCGGGTTAAATAAGGCTGCTTTCAGAGAGGTGGTACTCGTAGAATTTCCCAGGGAGGGTATGCAGACGATAGCCTTTATCACCAATGAAATAGCCGACAAATCGGG
>DAOWHE010000057.1 GCA_030641585.1 Dehalococcoidales bacterium
CAGTTGTTGTTATAATAATCCAGTTTTGCAGCTTGCGAAGTGTGGGTAAATAAAGAATAACAAAGGGGCATCTGTATTGACCAATGAGACTAAATGGTATCAGCTGACGGTGGACGAGGTTTTCAAATGCCTGTCAGCAGGTAGTTCTGGGCTCACTTCCAGCGAGGCTAAAGCCAGGCTGGAAAGATATGGTTATAACGAACTGAAATTCAAGAAGCGGAGCCCTCTTGTTCGCTTCTTACTCCAGTTTCACAACCCCTTGATATATGTGCTGCTTGTTGCTGGCACTATTACCGGTATTCTGAGCCTGGGGGGAGAGGATATGGTGGGGGATACGGTGGTTATCTTTGGCGTTGTCATTCTCAATGTGATAATCGGTTTTGTTCAGGAGGGCAAGGGTGAAGCGGCTATAGAGGCATTGCAGAGGATGATGGTCCTCGAGTCCACTGTGCTCCGCGATGGAAGAAGGCAGGTTATACCGGCACGGGAGCTGGTTCCCGGTGATGTGATTTTACTTGAAGGCGGCGATAAGGTGCCAGCCGACCTGCGTTTGTTCAGCGTGAAGAACCTTCATATGGATGAAGCCGCTCTTACCGGAGAATCAGTGCCGGTAACCAAGGTTGATAGCCCCATTGCAAGACCAAATCTACCACCCGGGGACCAGCGCTGTATAGTTTTCAGTGGTACCTTTGCCACGCGAGGCCGCGGAACGGGAATTGTGGTTGCTACCGGGGAGCAAACCGAGTTCGGTAGAATCGCCAAGCTAATGAAGGAGACCCGCAAAATCACCACTCCCCTGATGAGGAAGATAGCCGCCTTCACCAAATTCCTGATTTTTGCCGTCCTAGCCCTGGCCGCGGTTAACTTTATCTTAGCAGTGATATTTGAGTATGACCTGGTCTACTCCTTCCTTGCCTCGGTATCCCTTGCTGTTGCCGCCATACCTGAGATGCTACCCGCCATAGTAGTTGCCATTTTAGCCCTGGCGGCGGTGGCTATGGCTAAGAGAAACGCGCTTATAAGGAGATTACCGGCAGCGGAAACACTGGGGGTAACTACTGTTATATGCTCAGATAAGACAGGCACCCTTACCAAAAATCAAATGACTGTAGTACATATCTACTCCGGGGGGAAACACTATAAAGTGAGTGGGGTTGGTTATGAACCCAGGGGGGAGTTTATTCTGGGGAATAGAGGAATTAACCCGGCGCAGCAGGACCAGGAGTTACTTGAAACCTTAAGAGCCGGTTACCTAGTTAATAACGCAGCTCTAACGGAAGATAAAGCGGAACATGGCATTGTAGGAGACCCCACCGAAGGCGCTTTAGTGGTTTCGGCAGCTAAAGCCGGCATTACCAAAAAACCTCCTAGATTAGACGAAATACCTTTCGAGTCAGAGCAACAATACATGGCTACCCTGCATGAGGAGCAAGGGGGAAATGTTATCCATGTGAAGGGCTCGCCGGAGAAGGTCCTGCGGATGTGCCACCACCAGTTAATTGATGGAAGTATTGAGCCACTAAGAAGTGAAGAGATATTAGCCAGAGCAGACGAGATGGCGGGAGACGCCTTGAGGGTGCTCGGTATGGCTTATAAGACTGTGCCCAAGGAGAAAAAGTTACTCTATTCAGATGATATGGGGGAACTGGTTTTTCTCGGGCTTCAGGGGATGATAGACCCACCTCGGGAAGAGTCGATAGAGGCGGTGAAGAAATGTAAGAGAGCCGGCATAAGGACGATAATGATAACCGGTGACCATGTCCAGACGGCAAAAGCCATTGCCCGACAGCTGGGAATTAGCGGAAACGGGGATAAGGTATTAAGCGGGGAAGAACTATCTCAAATGAGCGACGATGAGTTATATGAAATTGTGGACAGGGTCTCGGTGTATGCCAGGGTTGCTCCGGAGCACAAGTTGAGAATAGTAAAGCAGTTGCAGAGGAGGGGACACATCGCCGCCGTCACCGGCGATGGGGTAAACGATGCTCCCGCATTAAAGGCAGCTGACATTGGGATAGCCATGGGGATAACGGGAACCGAGGTGAGTAAAGAAGCTGCCGATATGGTTCTGGCTGATGATAACTTCGCCAGCATAGTGGGAGCGGTGGAAGAAGGCAGGCATGTCTGGAAGAACCTCCAAAAGGCTATACTGTATACCCTGCCCACCAATGGGGGACAGGCGCTATTGGTAATTGGGGCAATACTTGCGGCACCATTTATACCCCTTTTCGCATTGGGCCTTCCTCTAGCACCGATACAAATCCTGTGGATAAATTTGTTTGACTCTGTATTTCTCACCTTACCCCTGATGATGGAGCCAAAGGAGAAGGGGCTGCTTGAAAGCCCGCCCAGCAGTCCCAAAGAGAAAATTGCTAACCGCCTGTTTTTCATCAGGGTTGGACTGGTGTCACTGGCAATGGCGGCTACAGCCTTTATCGTATATTGGATATATGGGCATCTAGCTATTTCAGGCGGAGTAGACGAGCTAGCGTTAACCCAGGCACAGTCAGCGGCATTCATAAGCGTTGTGCTGGTGCACATCGGCTTTATATTTTCCGCCCGGTCAATATTCGGCTCGGCGTTCACCTTCAGCCCCTTCTCCAATAAGTGGGTGCTATGGGGTGTCGGCATAACCATCGTCACCAATGTCATGATAGTCTATGTCCCCTTTCTCAACGATTTGTTCCGAACAGCACCCTTCCCCACAGAGTGGTGGCCGTTCGTAATTCTTGCTCTCCTTCCGGGATTCCTCGTAGTCGAGCTGGAGAAGTTCTTAAGGAAGCAATTTAAGAGAGGTTAGCTTTAGGAGTGGATGCGCCTAGCGGATTCAACTATCCTGTTGCTTAATCGTTGGTCTTAGGGTAAAATTAGAAGCCAGCCCCTGTAGCTCAGGTGGATAGAGCACCAGCCTCCGAAGCTGGGGGCGAGCGTTCGAGTCGCTCCAGGGGCGTATTGGTAATAATTGGGAGGCACGGCAATAGATACAGGGGAGCTAATTAGCATCAGGTGGCATGGTCGTGGTGGTCAGGGTGCCGTTACCTCGGCGGCACTGGTGGCCCAGGCGGCTATAAATGAAGGCAAATTCGCCCAGGCTTTTCCCAGCTTCGGTCCGGAAAGAAGGGGCGCCCCGGTACAGGCCTTTGTCAGAATAAGTAATAAAGAGCCTATCAGGATACGGGCTGAGATTACCGAGCCTGACATAGTAGTCGTCTTTGACCCCAGGCTGCTTCACATTGCCAAGGTGACCTCGGGTCTTAAAGAGGGAGGAACGCTGGTAATTAATACCCGAAGGCCACTTGAGGATATTGAAGCCGAGTTTGGGGCTAACTGGCAACTAGCCATAATTGACGCTACCACCATTGCCCGTGAACTACTGGGGGTCAACATTGTCAATACTACCATGATTGGCGCTTTAGTCAGGGTGACCGGAGTTGTTAAGCTTGAGTCCCTGCTTGAGCCTCTAAAAGAGCGGTTTGGGCATCTGGCTGAAAAGAATATTAACACCATGAAAAGGGCCTATGAGGAAACCTTGGTCAAGGAGAGCGGTTAATTGGTAAAACCAGAGAAGGAACTAACCTGGAAAGACCTGGAGATTGGTGCAGTTGTAACCGAACCGGGCAATGCCCGCCAGTACCGAACCGGAGACTGGCGGTCCCAGAGACCAACCTATAAGTTTGATAAGTGCATAAAATGCGGCCTGTGCTGGGTTTTCTGCCCCGAGGCGTGCTTCCACCAGAACGACGAGGGATATTTTGTGGCTGACCTTTACTATTGTTACGGCTGTGGCATCTGTGCCAAAGAGTGTCCCACCGGTGTGATAACCATGGTGGAGGAGGAAGAATAATGGCCAAGAGGGTGGGCATAGAGGTATCGGTAGCTATTGGTGAGGTAGTCACCATGACCAATACCGACGTGATAGCGGCTTATCCTATTACTCCACAGACCCATATTGTTGAGCACCCGGCCAAGCTGGCAGCTGATGGGGAACTGGATGCGGAGTACATCCCGGTTGAATCAGAACACTCAGCGATGAGTGCCTGTCTGGGGGCGGCGGCAGCCGGCGCGCGGACATTTACAGCTACAGCCGGGCAGGGACTGGAGCTCATGCATGAAGTGCTATACATTGCTTCGTCTATGCAACTACCAGTAGTTATGGCAGTAGCCAACCGAGCCCTATCGGCGCCCTTAAGTGTTTGGGGTGACCATTCTGATGCTATGGCAGTCCGTGACACCGGCTGGATTCAGATATTCACTGAAAACGGCCAGGAGGTTGTTGATAATATTCTGTGTGCTTTTCGTATTGCTGAAGATAGGGGAGTCTTGTTGCCGGTAATGGTTAACCTGGATGGGTTTCATCTATCACATGTTATTGAGCCGATACTGCTACCGGAGCAGAGTGAAGTCGATGCCTTTCTGCCACCCAATGATTACCCTCTGCCGCTGGATCCGGCTAAGCCGGTGACCATGGGCGACTTTGGCCCTCCCTTTATCTATACCGAAGTCAAGTGGGCGCAGGAAGTGAATCTAAGGAAGTCTATGGAGACAATTCTTAAGTGCTGGGGGGAGTTTGACAGAATATTTAAGCGCTGCTACCACCCAGTGGAATGCTACCGCAGTGAGGACGCTGAGGTACTGCTTCTAACCATGGGCAGCTTTTCTGAGACGGCGATGACGGCTATAGACCGGATGCGAGGGGAGGGCAAGAATATCGGCTTAATAAGGCTTCGTCTTTGGCGCCCCTTCCCCTTTGATGAAATCCGCAACGCAGTTAAGGACGCTGAGGTTCTCATTGTGCTCGACCGAGCCCTCTCCTTTGGCGGACCTGGGGGACCGGTTTCTTCTGAAATCCGCTCGGCTCTATATAATGAGGACAGGAGGCCAAAGATAGTGAGTTTTGTCGGTGGTCTCGGCGGCCGGGATATTACTGTTAGCGGCTTTCAAGAGATGATAAATAGGGGTATAGAGATTTCCAAGACGGGAAGCAAGCATGAATTTGAAATATTTGGGGTAAGAGAGTAATGGGGAAGAAGTTTATAGATGTTGGGCAGGAGCTACCACCGAAAATAAGAGCCAGACACGCTATTCATGAGGTGCGCCCGGTAACTATTAAGGAGAATTTCGCCTCGGGGAACCGCTCATGCATCGGTTGTGCTGAGGTATTAGCAGTGAGGCTTACCTGCAAGGCACTGGGGGATAATGTAATTATTGCCATGGCTACCGGTTGCATGGAGATAGTTTCGTCACAGCTACCTTACACCTCTTGGGAGGTTCCCTGGATTCATACCCTGTTTGAGAATACCGCCGCCGTAGCTTCTGGTATAGAGGCCGGTCTAAAAGCTATGATGAGAAAGGGGAGAATCCCAGTACAGGAGACGAAGGTGGTGGCTATGGCCGGTGATGGTGGTACCGCTGATATTGGGCTTCAGGCACTATCCGGAGCCTTGGAGAGGGGGCATAATTTCCTCTACATCTGCTTTGACAACGAAGCCTATATGAATACCGGGATTCAGAGGTCTTCGGCTACTCCCTATGGTGCATCCACAACCACTTCTCCGGCGGGTAAGGTGAGCATTGGGCAAATTACCTGGAAGAAGGATATGCCGGCTATTGTCGCCGCTCATAATATACCCTATATCGCCACCGCCTGCCCCAGCTATCCCTTTGACTTGATGGACAAGGTGTCTAAAGCCGCAGCAGTAAAGGGGCCGGCGTATGTACATATTTTGTCGGTTTGCCCCGTTGGCTGGCGGTCTCCCTCTGAGTTAAGCGTCAGGATAGGTCGCTTGGCGGTTGAGACCGGGATATTTCCGCTCTATGAAATAGAGAATGGCAAATATAAGATGAGCCTTGATTTACCCAAACTTAAACCAGTTTATGATTACATGAGACTGCAGGGTCGCTTTCGGCATCTATCCGAAGATACAATAAAGCAGATTCAGCAACGGGTGGCCGAGGAATACCAAAAGCTTGTGGCTAAGGCAGAGGGCTAGACTGCAGAGGAAGGTAAATCAAGCCCCGGAGTTATTTGACCTTTGCCTTGATTGCCGAGACTAATGCCCTAATATTAGCTTGACCGCAAATTAGCGCCTTGCTATACTTTGGCTGCGGGGTGTGGCGCAGCCTGGTTAGCGCGCAGCGTTTGGGACGCTGAGGTCGGAGGTTCAAATCCTCTCACCCCGACCATGTTCCCCTGATAACCACCAGAAACAGCAAGGCTAACCAGATGTTCCGAGGATTTAGGGCAGCTGAAGCTATAACCGGTATCACTCGGTAAGTGAGGCTAATATATGAACCTCAAAGAATACCGGCAGAAACGGGATTTTGAGGGCACCTCTGAACCAGAAGGGGAGCTGGGAGCCACCGTAGGTTCTCGCTTCGTTGTTCACAAACATCAGGCGAGGCACCTCCACTATGATTTCCGTCTGGAAATGGGAGGCTTACTCAAGAGCTGGGCCGTACCCAAGGGAGTCCCCTTGGAGCCTGGGGTAAGGCGCCTGGCAGTTCAGGTAGAAGACCACCCGATAGAATACATAGATTTCGCCGGCGTAATTCCTGAGGGCCAATATGGGGCCGGGACTGTGGAGATATGGGACAGGGGTCAATTTGAGCTTAGCCGGCAAGCGCCAGGCCGATTGGAGTTTACCCTGAGGGGGGAGAAGCTATCGGGTGACTATGTCTTAATTCACACCGATGGTAAGAACTGGCTTCTCATCAAGCGAAAGGCAGGGACAGGATAACATTAATGACTAGTGGAAGGGAGACAGTAGTATGGCATCAGAGCAGGTAAGCCTTTCGGTAAACGATTCACCTATCCAGCTTGAAGGTTTTGTGCGGAAGTTTATTATTGAGGTTATGACTGGCATAGTCACCACGCTGAAGGGGACTGGAGAAATACAGAGCTTAAAGCTTTCTATTGAAGGGGAAGCTACCCAAATCAATCTGAATGGCGCTCTAGTTCCGGTTATCCCCTTTGTCGGCAAATTTATTAGAAACACTGTTATTGGCATGGTCACGCCACTAAAAGGAGTGGGTCAGATAGATAGGCTGGAAATCAACATCACCAAGTAAGCCTATTGATTGCTAAAACACCAATGGTTATAATAGTACCAGTGTAGAATAAGAGGTCTCTGACCGGGGCTGTAGGGGGTAGTTGACATAATATGCGGGAGTAACTCAGTTGGTAGAGTCCCTGCCTTCCAAGCAGGTTGTCGCGAGTTCGAGTCTCGTCTCCCGCTCCATTCAGACCTCAGACTTGAGCCGCTACTAAAATAGTGTTAAACTCATCCGGGGCTCGTAGCTCAGTGGCAGAGCGGTCGGCTCATAACCGATTGGTCGTAGGTTCGAACCCTACCGAGCCCACCAAGTCGCAAGTTCTACCTCAGCAGTTCGAACTGTTGTAACTCAGTGAATTACTGTATAAACTAAATAATTAGACATGGAATGAAACTGGAAAGAAGCAAGGAGACAAAGCCATGACAAAGGCAAATCCGGAAGAGAGTCCTACCAGCAAGTGGATTTCCTACCGTCCGGAAGTCAAGATCTTAGACTGTACAATTCGCGATGGCGGATTAATGAATAGTCACCTTTTCGATGATGAAGTCGTGAAGGCGGTTTACTTGGCATGTGTTGATGCCGGCGTCGACTACATGGAAATCGGATATATAAACTCTAAGCGAATCTTTTCTCCGACCGAGCATGGTGCATGGAAGTTCTGTACAGAGGATGATATCCGACGCATTGTCGGTGAAAACGATACGCCGTTAAAACTCTCGGCTATGGCAGATGCCGAGAAGAGCGATTATCGCGAGGATATCTTACCCTGCAACCAGAGCGTACTGGATATGATCCGGGTTGCGGCCTATATCCATCAGATACCGTTAGCTTTGGACATGATTAAGGATGCTCACGATAAAGGTTATGAAACCACTATCAACTTAATGGCTATTTCAATGGTTAATGAGCGGGAGCTGGACGAGGCGCTAGAGCTCTTGGTGAATTCGGAAGTGGACACCGTCTACATCGTAGACAGTTTTGGAGCTCTCTACAGCGAACAAACCCATTTCCTTTTAGAGAAATATCTCAGGTACGCGGAATCATGCGGAAAACGGGTTGGGATGCATGCACACAACAACCAGCAGTTAGCTTTTGCCAATACTATTGAGGCGATTATAAAGGGAGCAGACATGCTGGATGCAAGCATGGCGGGACTCGGTCGTGGTGCCGGCAATTGCCCAATCGAACTATTGGTCGGCTTTCTCCACAATCCGAAGTTCCATCTCAGGCCCATCCTTCAATGCATTCAGCAACACATCGAGCCGCTGCGAGAGACGCTTATGTGGGGATTTGACACCCCCTACATGATGACGGGGCTTCTAAACCAACACCCGAGTACCGCTATCAATTTCAATGCTGGCGGAAATAGAGGCGACATAGTCAAATTCTTCGATTTGATTAGCGAAGAAGAATAACTAGAATAAGCAGGGACTGACCAGCATGTCTTGTTACTTTCGCCATCTAAAAGATATTTTTGATGAGGCTGGGATTGAGGTTGCTCCCAGTCACAAGAAGCAGGTAGACCGGGCCATTCACCAGATAGTTGGCACTAACTATAAAGATTGCCCCGACACCTGGCGAAAGCTGAAAGCTCAGATAATGGCGGATGGGCAGAAGCGGCGGGACTTTATCACTGAACTAAGCAATACATTTAAGTAAAAAGTAAGAGAGTTCGGTAATTTAAGTAGAACCATCACGGTTCTACTTTTTTGTTTTGCCAGGAAGTAGGGAAGTGGTATAGACAAAACCATAGCTTAAAGCTTATTTGCCCGACATAACATATATTGTGCGAACCAACAATACACCTATATAAGGCGGTTTACATAATGAAGAAGGTAAAAACTCATGAATAGCAGCTTACGGTTTAAGCAGATTGGAGATGTCTGCCACTAGCCAAATTTGATCTGCCATTTCCATAAAGTCAGGTATGAGAGGCTTACCATGCATATCAGGGACTATTTCTGTGCCTCTCCATTCTGCCTTCTTTTTCAGAGTATTTGTAGCGCTGTTAATTGAATCTGGTTGGATATTAAAACGGTTTCCATGGGAAGCGGCGTTTCGGACATGTCGGAAGAATTGTATTACGGGATCAGTAGATATTTTAGGATACCTCTCGTCATCAATAAGGATATCCCAAGTATAGCTGAGGAACTGGCACGGTGCTACCGCTGAAACGGAGCGCTAAGTACCCTTCTTTTTGTTCAGTAAGTCAAACAGCTCTTGGAATACAATCCAGGCATCTTGGCTTAGCTTTCCTGCAATAGAAAACGAATGGTTTGGCTGAAACTCCTTACGGAAGTGAGGTGCAAACAGTGCCTAACTTGCCACCAAGGACTAATGAATATGCTTCAAAAGGCACTTGAAATATGGGATCAATGTAGATAAAACCCATACCGGCCTTCCACAAGGATTGTTGCAACAAGGTTTATCCAATAAGATGTGACCATACCCCTATTATACCACAATCAAATTCCTGATAGTTTATGTAAACCACAACCTGTCCCTTTGTTTAGAAGGGGTGTTTAAGAGGGGTGAAGCCCCTCTTTCTATCCCTCCCCCTCCCTTATCAAGGGAGGGGGATTAAGGGGGTGGGTTGCTAACCAAAACCTAATCAACACCCAAAACAAGGGCCAAATAACCCACCTGACGCTTAGAAAGATAGATTACCACTCGGAAGGATTTTTAGGGGGCTAGATTTGGCTCTCAGAGCGTCATTTTTAGAGTGGTTTTTGGGGTGTAGTTTTTAAGCCCGTTTTCCAGGAAAAACCGGTTGCGCCGTCCCGGCAAGGACCTGGCTGATAACTTCCAGGAGTCTGGCCAGTCCCCAGCCCTTTGTTGCCGAAATGAGCACCGTGTTCTGGCTGACTTCATCAGTCCGGGGAGAAAGATAGTTTATGGCTTCCTCTTCACCCCAGCTCTTGGCGTTATTAAGTAACAGGTCAACTTTATTCAGCGCCGTAATCCTGGGCTTATGGCTAAGGTCAAGGTCACCCAGAATCTCCTCTACTGTCTGGCACTGCTCG
>DAOWHE010000086.1 GCA_030641585.1 Dehalococcoidales bacterium
AGTTCTACCGGCTGATGGCGGAGCTGGAGTTTTTGCCCAATTCACCTACCTTAATGAATGCTGGCCGGGAGCTGGGGCAACTCTCAGCCTGCTTTGTTCTGCCCATTGAGGATTCTATGGAGTCCATTTTTGATGCTGTTAAAAATACTGCTCTCATTCATAAGAGCGGTGGCGGCACCGGCTTTTCCTTCTCCAGGCTAAGGCCGGAAGGAGATAGGGTTGGCTCTACCGGGGGTGTAGCCAGCGGTCCGGTCTCCTTTATGAGAGCCTTTGATGTTGCTACCGAGGTGATTAAACAGGGCGGCACGCGCCGTGGGGCAAACATGGGTATCTTAAGCGTTAGTCACCCTGATATTATGAGGTTCATAACGGCTAAGGAAGACCTTACTTCCCTTACCAATTTTAATATCTCGGTAGCGGTAAGTAGCAAGTTTATGGAAGCGGTTAAGTCTGGTAGTGACTATAGTCTAATAAATCCACATACCGAAGAGGCGGTGGACAAACTGAATGCCAGAGAGGTGTTTGATAAGATGGTGGACTTGGCCTGGAAGACGGGCGACCCGGGCATAGTCTTCCTTGACCGAATAGATAAAGACAACCCCACGCCACACCTGGGCAGTATTGAGAGCACCAATCCCTGTGGCGAGCAACCGCTGCTCCCCTATGAGTCGTGCAACCTGGGCTCAATTAACTTAGCCAGGATGCTACGAACTACCGATGGAGCTGTTGAGGTTGATTACCCCAAGCTAGTTCAGGTGGTAAGATTAGCTGTCGGATTTTTGGATAATGTCATTGATGTCAATAAGTTTCCACTACCCGAAATAGAGGAAATGACCAGGAAGTCTAGAAAGATTGGGCTCGGGGTGATGGGTTTTGCTGATATGCTGATTGGGCTGGGCATCCCCTATGACTCGGAAGAGGCGTTGAGACTGGCAGAGGATGTGATGGCCGCAATACAACATGAGGCAACCGCAGCCTCTAAGAAACTAGCCCAGGCGAGAGGGGTATTCCCCGCTTTTGAGGGAAGTGTATATGACCGCCCCGAGGGTATCAGAGTGAGGAATGCCACTAGAACTACTATTGCTCCTACCGGCACCCTGAGCCTGATTGCCGGTTGCTCCAGTGGCATTGAGCCTCTCTTTGCCTTAAGCTACCAGAGGAATATCCTGGATGGCACCCGGATGGTGGAGGTGAATCCCTATTTCGAGGCAGTAGCCAGGCGAGAAGGCTTTTACTCCGAGGAGCTGATGCAGAAGCTGGCTGATGGGGTTCATTTAGGCGATATAGAAAGTGTACCGCAGGATATGAAGCGGCTGTTTACTACTGCTCATGAAATAGGCGCCCAGTGGCATGTCAGGATGCAGGCTGCCTTTCAGAAATCCACTCACAACGCCGTCTCAAAAACGGTCAACTTCTCCAGAGAAACCACCCGGCAGGATATAGCCGAGGTGTATTTGCTGGCCTATGAAGAGGGGCTAAAGGGGATAACCATCTACCGTGATGGCAGCCGTGAGGGGCAGGTACTCACCACTGGCAGGACAGAGGAGAAAACAGAAGTAGCCAGGCTTGCCCCCAGAAAGAGGGCAAAGATAACCAACGGCATTACCGAGAGGGCAACTACTGGCTGCGGCTATATCTATGTCACCGTGAACTCTGATGAGCAGGGAATATGTGAGGTCTTCTCTACTCTGGGTAAGGCCGGCGGCTGCGCCTCAGCCCAGCTTGAAGCCACCTGCCGGCTTATCTCGCTGGCTTTAAGGTCTGGGATAGATGTCGCCTCGGTGGTGAGACAGCTTAGAGGTATTCGTTGCCCGTCCATTGCCTGGGAAGAGGGCAAGTCCATTCTTTCCTGTGCCGATGCCATTGCCAGTGTTCTGGAAAAACACATAAACGGCAGCAAGAGTGATAACGGGGGCGCTAAGGTTATCCAGGACTACGGACTGGCTAAGAACATAGCCGGGCAGTGTCCTGACTGTGGCAGTCTCTTGGTATATCAGGAGGGTTGCTTTAACTGCCCCGGCTGCGGCTATACCAAGTGCTAGGAAGAAGCTCTGACAGGATACACGGAGACGCTTTTAGTGCTCTAATACTCCTCCAATAGAATTGTAGTATTTATGCTTGCTCTAGCCTGAGTCTGGCATGTCTCTAAAAATATCCCCCCTATCGCAATTTCCTCCGATAACCTATATAATGGTGTCAACATAATTACAGAAAGGAGGTGATATATTACGGTTAAGACAGACCGGGTGATGATATTTATTGATGGTAGCAATATGTACCATTCTCTTAAGAATTACTTTAGAAGAACTGATCTGGACATAGGCAGGTTCTCCAGTAGGCTTCTGGATAGACGTCGGCTGGTAAGGGTTTATTACTATAATGCCAAGGTGGGGATGAAGGAGGAGCCGGAGCGGTATAAGGACCAGCAGAAGTTCTTTGACGGCATCGCCGCCATACCCTATACCGAACTGCGCCTGGGGCGTCTGGTCTATAATAATTGGCCCAATTCACCGCCCTATGAAAAAGGGGTTGATATACAACTGGCTACCGATATGATAACCCATAGTTTTAAGAATAATTATGATGTGGCTATACTGGTGGCTGGTGATAGTGACTATGTCGGCGCCCTGCAGGCGGTAAAGGACAATGGTAAGAATGTAGAAGTGGCGCTGTTTGGTAAAGAGCGAACCTCTATGCAGTTGAGGAACGTATCTGATAGGGTACAAATTATAGACGGACGGCTGCTCCGGGGCTGCTGGAAGTAAAAAGGCGTAGCAATTGGAATAATGGGATGGGATGAAGTAGGCAGAACCAGGCAGTCAAGGATTCGTCATCGGCCACCGCCTTATCCAGCAGAGCGGCTTTCCCGGGAACAGGGCGCCATTATCAAGGATTGGGGGGGTAGACTACCGGTGGCTCTTATCTACCCCAACTCCTATTATGTTGGTATGTCCAATCTGGGCATTCACGCCATCTATAGCCTGCTAAATAGCTATAGCGACGTCGTTTGTGAGCGGGTCTTCTGGGAAGGTAACGGTCAGCAGTTGAGTCTGGAGTCTAAGCGACCACTTTCAGACTTTGCTGTCCTTGCCTTTTCTATCTCCTATGAGCTTGACTACTTAAATATAGCCCAAATTCTGAAGTCTGGTGGTATCCCGCTATATGCTGCCGACCGTGATGAGCGACACCCTCTGGTTATAGCTGGTGGTGCCTGTATGACCGCCAATCCCATGCCCTTAGCCCCCTTTTTTGACTGCCTGTGCATTGGCGAGGCGGAGCCGCTCCTTCCGGCGGTGATTTCTGCGCTGGCTGAGGGAATTAGCGGTAAACGTGATGTCCTGCTGAAAGCCCTGGCCGGGCTACCTGGCGTCTATGTGCCTTTGTTACCCTCAGGGACTCCGGTCATCCGCCAGTGGGCAAAAAATCTGGATGATTTTCCAGTAGGCTCAGTGGTGCTCACCCCGGATACCGAGCTTGGTGACTTATACCTCATTGAGGTGGAGCGGGGCTGTAACTGGGGTTGCCGTTTTTGTCTTGTTAGCTCTGCTTTTTGTCCCATGCGCTACCGCTCTATAGACAGGCTAGTAGAGCAGGCGAGGCTGGGGCTTAAATATAGAAGGCGCCTGGGTCTGGTGGGGCCGGTGGTAACTGAGCACCCTCAGATAGAGGAACTGCTACTTAGGCTGCGGCGGATGGGGGCCGGCCTTTCCATCAGTTCTTTAAGAGTTAGCCCTCTTTCTAGTGCAGTGTTAAGAGAGCTGGCTCTAGGGGGTGCCCGGACTATTGCTCTTGCTCCTGAGGCTGGCTCCCAGCGACTGCGCCGGCTGATAAAAAAGGGCATCTCTGAGGATGATATTCTGGAGGCAGTAGCCAAAGTCGCTCAAGCTGGGATAAGGCAGCTCAAACTCTATTTTATGCTCGGCTTACCCTCGGAGACGGATGAGGATATAGAGGAAATCATAACACTGGCTATAAAGTGCAAGGATATTCTGGACAGGCAGCGAACTGGCTGCCGTCTTATCTTGAACATGGCTCCTTTTGTGCCCAAGGCGGGCACCCCATTTCAGTGGCTGCCGATGGCAGGCCTTGCCACCTTAAATCGCCGTTTGTCGCTGCTTAAGAAAGGGCTACCAGCCAGAGGGATTAAGCTCAAATGTGAAAGCCCGGCCTGGAGCCAGGTTCAAGGGGTTCTAGCCCGGGGGGATATAAAGCTGTCTGCGGTGCTGGCCGATATAGAAGAGGTGTCGCTATCCGGCTGGCGTAAAGCCGTAAAGAAGTGTCAACTGGATATTGATTTCTATGCTCATAAGAGGTGGGATATCGCTAAAGAACTACCTTGGGCGGTGTTAGACCTGGGCATTGAGCCAGACTATCTCAGACTTGAGCTAAATAGGGCACTGGCTTAAGCCAAGCCCGTATGGCACCGATGGTCTAAAATCTTATCGTCGCCGGTAGTAGTAAGGCTCTATTTTTAGCTCTCTAATGCTCCAGCCTCTCCAAAGGTGGCTATTAGCCCGGACTCAGGATGTGCCCCGTCTTTGCGAGCGGCGGGCAAGTGGTCTTTTGCTCTAGTTCGGTGTCTCTTGATTAGAATCATATGCCAGTCACTGTAACTGTAAATACCTTGGAAAGTTACACCACCCAACAATCCATAGGTTATAGTTGGAGTCAAAAAGTGGATACCGGTTGCGCAACTGAGACCTATCAGCCATAAAGAATAAAGCCAGTGGTGAAGGTGAATCCTCCATCTTATAAAAGGAATAACAATTGACCTTATTTTACCTCGTTCTCCAACTGATTCAGCTGCCAAATATTTGGTTGCCAGGACACCTAAAAGCAAGCTCAAGAAAAAAAGATAGCCGAGCGTAATGCTCATAACTATTGTTGATAGGATGACAACCAGCCTTTTCTTCATCTAAGCAATACCCTCACTTGACACCACTTTTATAACTGCCGTGTTCTTATAACCTTACCAGATATACAGACACATAAGCAAGGTTGCGAAACCTCCGTTAGTCTTTATTAAGAGATTATTTATCAACCCTTCGGGCTTGAGCCCTCTAGGGTGAAGCCTCACCCTCTGTATCCCCCTCTCCTCTCCATGACTACCCCAGCAACAATGCCTCTGAAAAGCTCAAGCGTAACAATCAGCCATATTGTTACCCAAAAAGAAAGAGGGGGGTTGTACCTTCTCTAGCAAACTATTTCTTTACGGTAGCTAGCTGAGCAACTCGGTTACTACTTCGTTTATCTCTCGCCCGTCGGCTCTGCCTTTAAGCCGGGGTATGAGTTGGGACATGACCTTGCCCTTATCACCAGGTCCCTGGGCACTCACTTCACTAATGACCTGCCTGGCGGCGGTCATAATCTCCTCGCGGCTTATCTGCTGGGGAAGGTACTCTTTCAGGATAGCCATCTCGGCCTCTTCTTGAGCTACCAGGTCATTGCGGTTCCCCTGCTTGAAGGCGGTAATACTCTCTTTGCGTTGCCTGACCTCCTTGGCAATAATGCCGAGGAGGTCTTGGTCGCCAAGTGTAGTTTGCCGGGCGATTTCAGCGTTCTGAATGGCAGCCAACAGGAGGCGGATAACTGAGGTCTTCCCCTTATCCCCGTTCCTCATTGCCTGGTTGAGGTCATCAGCTAACTTTTGTTTTATGGCTGCTTCCATTTTTTACTAGGAGTTAGATATTTACCGTTTTCTGATGGCTCTGGCTAATTTGGATGCCGCGCGCCTTGTGGCGACTTCCTTACGCCGACGCCTGCTGGTTGGCTTCTGGTAGTGTTTCCGACGGCGTGTTTCAGATATAATGCCGTCCTGTTGCACCTTTCTGGTAAACCGTTTGAGCAGGCCCTCAAAACTCTCCCCTTCTCTAGCCACTATTTTGGCCAAATAACATCAGCCCCTTCCTAAGAAACTCCAAATTGATAGATAGAACCTTGTAATTCTACGCTAGCTTAGGCTGTGCTGTCAAGGGAAGCTGTGGGGCGGGCACCATATTTGATGATAAAGCCATCATGTATAAATGGCTATTACCACTGCCTCTTTGGGGTTGTGCTCATCAAAGAATAAGATTGCTGTCTTTCTGCCCGAGGTCATCTCAGTTGCTGGCAGGTTTCTGGCGACGGCAATATCTTCCAGATAGACCTTGTAGCTGTCGCCGCGATAACAGCGTTATACTGGTTAGCGTAGGTCCACTGGCTGAAATCGGACCCTGGTGCCGGGTTAGCCACCCGCTGCCGGTATAGCTTTCTTGAATCAGACGGCGGCGTGAGCCTGACCCTGATAAGTGAGCCGTCGCCGGGCATGGTTCCGGCGTGAAAATAGTCATCTTCTTGCCCGCTATAGAGTCTGGCCCAGTCCAGTCTGGTGACGCCGGCAATCTTGTTTAAGGCTTTTAGTTTGACATAGGGAGTATGAGAAGTTTGCTTCTGAGCGGATAGCAATGTTGATGATAAGATTCTCATAGTTTTGCTTTATCCTCACCCTGTTGATTTGAGATATAAGCCTTGCCCCAGAATAGGTGACCGGCGATATAGCCAAG
>DAOWHE010000036.1 GCA_030641585.1 Dehalococcoidales bacterium
CATCAGGACAGTGGCTAAGCCCGGTATCAGATTATGCTTCAGCCTAAGTTCAGCGATTTCCTGTTTTAGCTCCTCACGAATCTGTTTGGCAATTTCGGTGCCACTGATAATCTGTGCCGTCATTTTCATTCCCTCTTGGCTGGATAGATTTCCTCATCCCTGGTTAAGAACCTTGGCCATTAGGTTGCCAATCGCCTGGACTGCCTTAGAGGTATCGGGCAGCTCAAGAAGTGACTTTTGTTCTAGGTCATACTGGTGTAGTTCTTCGTCTAAAGGAACGGTGGCTATTGGTTTTAGTCCTAGCTCTTCAAGCTCCCTGGTAATGTGTGAGTCTATGACTTTAGGGGCGAAATTGATTATTACCGACTGTCTCTTCACCACCAGTTTAAGCTCGGAGATTAGGTCTCTGATGCGAGCCACTGTTCGGATACCCTTCACCGAGTGGTCGGAGATTATCAGTAGCTCATCAATATCTTCGGTGGTTCTTCGGCTAAGGTGCTCCATTCCGGCTTCATTGTCCATAACCATATAGGTGTAATTTGTCATCAGACTGTCAATAAACTTCTTAAGCACCGTGTTGGGGTAGCAGTAGCACCCGGTGCCTTCGCCTCGGCCCATTGCTATAAGGTCTAGGCCGGTACTCTCAACTATGGTTTCGTTCAGTCTAACCTCCAGGTAAGCCTCCTTGGTAAGTCCTGGGGGAATTTTCATTTTCTCTTCATTAAAGGAAGCGATTATTGAGCCAATGGTCTCTTTTAGGCTAAGCCCTAGGCTCTCCCCTAGGTTGGCGTTGGCATCAGCGTCAACCGCTAGGATTGGTCTTGGCTTATTGTTTTTCAGGTAGCCAATTATGAGGCTGGCAATTGAGGTCTTGCCGCTACCACCCTTACCAGCTACAGCAATTTTGAAGCACAAATTTTCAGCCCACCTTAATTTTTACTGACGAAAATTCATCAACATTGGTATGTGGTAGAAATAGAGCCGCTACATAGTTATTCATAAAATCGGCATTCTCAGATAGTTCAAAGTTGGTCATCATTCTGGCAATCCTTTGACCATCACCGGCTAGGTCAGTAGAGAAGGAGGTTAGTCTTGCTCCCAGAAGGGAGCCGTTGCCGATAAAGATAAATTTATCTAGGGGAAGGTCTGGAAGAAGTCCAATGGTGATGGCATTCTCAATATCAATATTACTGCCGAAAGTGCCGGCGATAATTACCTGCTCTATATTAGAGCATTTAGCCCCTAGGCTTTTAATTAGTGTCTGGCAGCCGGCATACATAGCCGCCTTTGCCCGGATGAGGTTATCAATATCTATCTCGGTAAAAACAATGTCCCTGCCAATCTGAGTTTCTGGTGCCCAGGCCAGGATATACTCGTAGCCATCCTCACCCTGTCTGATTCTGCTAGTGGCTAGCTCAGTGTTGAACTTGCCATTCTGGCTGATAGCCCCGGCTCTTAGCAGTCCGGCGACGATATTTATTAGCCCTGAGCCGCAGATTCCCTTTGGCTTGGTGCCGCCGATGGTGGTGACCATCGGTTCAAAATTTGATGGACTAATGCTAAAGCCTTCAATGGCGCCGGAGGTGGCTAGCATGCCCTGTTTTATGCCGCCGCCTTCAAAGGCAGGACCGGCTGAGCAGGAGGCGGTTACCATAAAGTCGGAATTACCAATCACTATCTCACCATTGGTGCCAATATCTATGTATAGTGTTACCGTTTTCCGCTGATATACCCCGGTTCCAAGAATGCCGGCCACTATATCGCCGCCAACATAGCTGGCTACTGAGGGCAGGGCATAGAGGTGAACATGCTCTTCTACCCCAATGCCAAGAGAGCTTGCCCTTACCGGCGGCGCAATATTAACAGTCGGCACATAAGGAGACAGCCTGATATACTTGGGGTCAAGGCCTAAAAGGAGCTGAACCATTACCGTATTGCCGGCAATGACCATATGTGAAATGTCCTTAACTTCGGTACCAGCCTGTTTGGTTAGCTCCTGAAGCAACCCGTTTATGGTCCCCACAACTGCTCGCCCGAGCTTTTTTAGACCACCCGGTTTCTGGGAGTAGGCGATACGGCTAATAACATCTTCCCCATAGCTTATTTGCCCGTTATAGTCCAGGCTTTGTGCCAGGACTTTGCCCCGGTTTAAGTCAAGTAACTGCCCGCGGACGGCAGTAGTTCCAATATCAAAGGCCAGGGAGTAGTGCCTGGCTCTGGTATCTCCAGGTTCAACATTTGTTACTGTAAGTCTTGGCTTACTATCCCGCAGGGTGGTAACAGTAACCTTCCAGTCGCCATCACGCAGAACCCTGGCAAGCTTCTTTATTACAGTAAACTCTACCGAGACGCTAGTTAGGTCATATTGCTGTTTTAAACCTCTTAACAGTCGGGACAGGTCGCTGATATTATCCTTTAATGTTGGCGGTGGCAGCTCGAGTAAAAGCTTACTGACCGGCGGATTAAAACCCCAGCCTTTAGCTAATGCCACTGACGGTTGAATGCCAGCCACCATCGCCTTTTTCTCCCGGGCAAGAACAGCTTTTTCCAGTCTTGATGCTACCGGAATTTGAACAATCAAATCAGTTATTACTGTGCTCTGACAGGCTTGCCTGATACCGCTGGCATACTCTTCATCGGAGACCCTGGCTGTCCTGATGCTTTCTACTTCTCCTTTTTTAATCATTACCTTACAGGTGCCGCAGGTGCCAGCACCACCGCAGGAGGCATTAATATGTACCCCGGCAGCAAGGGCTGTCTCTCTAAGATTGGCACCCGGCTCCGCGATAATATCAGTATTATCGGGCTCAAAGTGAACCCTTATTTTCGTATTTGGCGAATTCTTCGCCATCCTTTTACTCCTATGTCGCCTCGGACATGATTAGAATAAACCCTTGACCTTTCCTGTTTCCACGTCCACGTCTATCCTTCTGAAAGCCGGACTGGACGAGGTTCCCGGCATAAGTTTAATACTACCGGCCACCGGTACGTTAAAACCGGCGCCGCTATAGGTTAAGATGTCGTTAATCGGTAGTGTCCATCCCTTGGGGCGGCCCTTTAAGCTGGGGTCATGAGATAGGCTCAGGTGGGTCTTTACCATGCAGGTGGCCAGATTCTGTAAGTTTGGGTCTTTCTCTATCCGTTCAGCTTTAGCCAGGGCTTCCGGTGAGTAGCTGACACCATCGGCGCCATAGACCTCCCGGGCGATGGTCTCAATCCGCTGACGTAGTGGGACATCGTCCTTATAGAGTAACCTGAAGTCTACATTGTCCTGGCAGGCGTCAATGACGGCATCAGCCAGCTCCAGAGCACCGGCGCCTCCTTTGAGCCAGTGCTCGGAGACAGCCGCTCTGGCACCAGCCGCCTCAGCTGCTCTTTTAACTAGGGCTATCTCGTTTTTGGTATCAGTATGGAAGCTATTGACGCAGACCACCGGGTTTATACCTGACTTTTTCACCGTTTCAATGTGGGCAACAAGGTTGGTGCATCCCTTCTCCACTAGCTCAAGATTCTCAACAGTATAAGCATCATCCAGTGGTTTGCCGGGGACGACCTTGGGCCCACCGCCGTGCATCTTAAGCGCCCTGACAGTAGCCACAATAACAGCACAGTTCGGGATTAAGCCGCTTAAGCGGCATTTTATGTTCCAGAACTTCTCAAAGCCAATATCAGCGCCGAAACCGCTCTCGGTAACATGGTAATCCGAGAGCTTTAGCGCCACCTGGTCGGCAACAATGGAGGACTGACCAACAGCTATATTGGCAAAGGGGCCGGCGTGAACCAGCACCGGCTGCCCCTCTAGGCTCTGGAGCATGTTGGGATTGGCTGCCTTTACCATCCAGGCAGTCATGGCGCCGTCCACCTCCAGGTCTTTGGTGGTAATTGGCTTGCCCTGCTTATCATAGGCAACAATAATCTTTGACATTCTCTCACGCAAATCCTTGAGGCTGGTAAAGACAGAAAGTATGGCCATGACTTCGGAGCTTACTGATATAGCAAAACCAGACCGCATCATATAGCCATCCATCTTGCCGCCAATGCCAATAACGATTTCCCGAAGGGCTTGAGCGCAAAAATCCATAATCCACTTCATCTCGACATTTCTGGGGTCGATGTTCAAGCGTTTCAGCTTTCTCTTGGCCAGAAACTCATCGCTGTTATTAAACTCATGTTGCAGGCGAGAAGTAACGGCCACCATAGCCAAGTTGTGGGCGTTAGTAACGTTATCTATGTCACCGGTTAGCCCCAGCGAGAAAGGGGTAAGGGGAATACACTGAGAAAGACCGCCACCGGCAGCACTGCCCTTTATATTAAAGGTAGGTCCTCCCGAAGGCTGGCGAATGGCACCGGATACATTTTTGCCCCTCAGGGCAAGCCCAGGCACCAAACCCATGGTGGTGGTGCTTTTGCCTTCACCCAGTGGGGTTGGGGTGATGGCGGTGACATCAATATATTTGGCATTGGGCCTGTCTTTTAAGCGCTTCAAAACGGCAGCAAAATCAATCTTTCCCAGGTAGTGCCCATAGGGCAAAAGTTCCTCTCCTAGAATGCCCCACTCATCGGCTATCTGCTGGACAGTTTTCATGTGTTTTTCAGCCTCTTCGGCAATTTGCCAGTCCTCCAGTTTGGTAGGGTCTAGTGAGGTAATGTCAAATTTTGCCACCCTTTGTTTTCTCCTTTCCTGCTGTTTTTTAATAGGGTTGAACCCTTTTATCTATAAGCAAGAAGCAAGCTCGACTTCAAATTATTTTAATCAATCTATGCCTTGGTAGCGGTCGTCAGTTTGCGGTAGATATCCCTGGCCGCTGAAGTAATATCAGGACTGGCATCAAAAAGGGGCTTATTACTAATATCGGCGTCCACCATCGTCTGGTCATAGGGGATAAAGCCGAGAAGCTCAAAGCCAGCAAGTCCGGAAGTTATAAATTCTCTCTCTTGCTGATTGTGAACCTTGTTTCCAACCACAGCAATATTTTCTAGACTGATGTCTCTGGCTAGTTTGGCGATTCTATGGGCTGTTTCCAGGCTGCCCCTACCTGGTTCTACGACCACAATTAGCTTGTCTACTGCCTTGGCTGTGCCACGGCTCAGATGTTCTATGCCGGCCGCCATATCCAGAATGACCACTTCATTTCTGGATATAAGCAGGTGGGCCAGCAGGGCAGCCAAAAACGCATTTTCTGGGCAATAACAGCCGCCACCCCCTTTCTTAACTGGCCCCATAACTAGAAGTCTAATTCCATTATGCTTTAGCGAATACCTATCTGGTATGTCATCAACCTTGGGATTCAGCTTAAAGTAGAGGCCTGCCTTACCCGGCTGAGTTTCTGTCCTTTCCTCTATAAGCTCCTTCATTTCAGATATAGGGGTCACCTTCTCGGCGTCGGGAAAACCGAGCGTGTCGGCTAGATTGGCATCAGGGTCGGCGTCTATAGCTATGACGCGGTAACCGGATTTACTAAATGCCTTGGCCAGGAGCGCTGCTAGTAGTGTCTTCCCTACGCCACCTTTGCCGCTAATAGCAATCTTCATAGAAGTTATTATTTCTGATATAATTTAAGCTAGTTTTTATAAAAGCAAAAACGGACTAGTCCATACTGCCAACGCCATATTGTATCACATAGTGATTGCTAAAACCATAGGCCACAGGTAGTAAGCAGACAGTATAATATATGGCTAAATAGGCCGTCAAGCCTTGAATCTGATGGTGGTTATTTCATCACCCTGGGGGAGGCAGAGCAGATAATAGATGCCTCAGCTAATGTAGCTCTGGGGCTTTGTAACTGCCGGCAGGTATTTCACAACTGCAATCGTCCGATTATGACCGAGATAGTCATTGGTGCCGGCAGAGAGGTATATTCTAAGACAGAGACCAAAGGGTTTCGCCAAGTTTCCAGAGAGGAGGCTAAAGAAGTTATGCGGCAGTGTCATAGTAGAGGGATGACGCACACTGTTATGCAGTGCCAGGGGTTGTTCTATGCTATATGTAGCTGTTGTCGCTGCTGCTGTGTGCCGACCAGGCTGAAGAAGAACTATGGCATAGAGTACGCTATGGCAAGGAATAGAAATATTGTAGCCGACTTCCAAAAGCAGCGACTGTAGTCCGCTTAAAAGGCGCGATTTGAAGAATACAGTGCTCATAAGCTATAATCATAGCTACTGTCTAATAATCTAGGGGGTGATTTTGCTCAAAAGCCATAGCTGTGGTGAGCTAAGCAAAGATAGTGTTGGTACTAGGGTGACACTGGCTGGTTGGGCTGACCGCCGCCGTGACCATGGTGGGCTGATATTCATTGACCTGCGAGATAGTGAGGGCGTGGTTCAGGTGGTATTTAGCCCGGAGAAGTCAAAGGAATACCACGAGATTGCCAGCCAGATACGTAATGAATATGTTATTAGGGTCAGTGGTGAGGTTGCCCTCCGCCCTCCGGGGACTGAGAATCCTACCCTAGCTACCGGTGACATTGAGCTTGTTGTCGATAGCGCCCAGATACTTAATCCATCCAAGACACCACCCTTCTATATCAATGAAGATATCGAGGTTGATGAAAACCTCCGTCTTAAATATCGCTATCTAGACCTCAGGCGGGCTCGAATGAAAAACAACCTAGTTCTTCGCCATCGTGTAGTGAAATTCATGCGTGATTTTTTAGACGCCAGGGGGTTTGTTGAAGTAGAAACACCAATCTTGATAAAGAGTACACCCGAGGGGGCTCGTGATTACCTAGTGCCCAGCCGCATTCATGCCGGCAAATTCTATGCTCTGCCCCAGTCACCACAGCAGCTAAAACAGCTACTGATGGTAGCCGGCATAGAGAAGTATTATCAGATAGCCAAGTGCTTTCGTGATGAGGACACCCGTGCCGACCGTCAACCAGAATTTACCCAGCTTGACCTGGAGATGAGCTTTGTTGACGAGGGGGACATAATAAACCTGCTTGAGGAGCTGTTCACCGACCTGGTGGAGACAATTAAACCGGAAATGCGGCTTATTAAGCCTTTCCTCCGGCTGAGTTACACTGAGGCAATGGCACGCTATGGCACCGACAAGCCTGATTTGCGCTTTGGTATGGAGATAAAAGACCTGTCAAACATTGTTGCCCAGTCTGACTTTGCCGTCTTTAGTTCCGCTATTGCTGAAGGGGGGAAGGTGAAGGGTATATGTGCCCCTGGCTGCGGCGGCTATACACGCCATCAGCTTAATGAACTAAATGAACTGGCAAAGAGTCTTGGCGCTTCGGGCTTGATAACCATATCATTGGGCGCCTCCTCTGGTGACATAGACGACTTAACCATTGGAAAGGTAAGGTCGGCGGCGGCTAAATTTCTTACTTTAGACCAGATTAAAGAGATGGCTAGGCGTTTGGCTGCCAGTATGGGCGACCTACTTCTTATCATTGCCGGCGAAAATGATCTGGTTAACAGGCTACTGGGTGAACTGCGTCGGCAGATGGGGCAGCGACTTGGGTTGGCGGCTCCTGATACCCTTGCCTTCGCCTTTATCCAGGACTTTCCGTTACTGGCGTGGAATAAGGACAGCGGGCATTGGCAGCCAATGCACCACCCGTTTACGGCACCAAGGGATGAAGATATACCCCTGCTGGATACTGCCCCGGAAAAGATGTATGGCAGACACTACGATATGGTACTTAACGGTTGTGAGATTGCTGGCGGTAGCATTAGAATTCATACCAGCAAGCTCCAGATGAAGACATTCAGGCTGCTGGGCTACAGCGAGCAGGAAGTTGTCCAGCGTTTTGGGCACATGCTGGAGGCTTTTGACTATGGCGCTCCGCCTCATGGTGGTGTCGCTGCTGGCATTGACCGTATCCTGATGCTACTGGCAGGAGAGGAGACCATCAGGGAGGTAATTCCTTTCCCCAAGACTCAGAACGCAGTTGATTTGTTGTTTGATGCGCCATCACCAGTCACTGAGGAGCAACTTGTTGAATTACACCTGCGCCTTCGGGAAGAATAGATTATAAGTCATAGAGGTGAGCATGAAAGTATTGCATAAAATTATAGAAAATAGGCAGGCATTGCTGACCATTGAGATGGAGCCGGCTGAAGTAGAGGAATCTTTGGAGAAGTCTTATGCCCGCTTAGTTAAAAAGACAAATATTCCTGGCTTTCGTAAAGGGAAAGCACCAAGGGCAGTGTTGGAGCAGCATATAGGCAGAGAGGGTCTCCTTGAAGATGCTCTGAATGATTTGCTGCCTGAGGCTTGTGCTAATGCTATCAAGGAGGAGCAGATTGAGGCTTTTGCTCAGCCCGTTATTGAGGTAACTCAAACAGAGCCGGTAGTATTTGAGGCGGCAGTTCCGTTACCGCCTGAGGTTAATCTTGGTAATTATCGCCGTATTAGAATTAAGCCAGAACAGGTGAAATTAGCTGATGGCGATGTTAATGTTGTAATAGAGCAGCTACGTCGTCAGCGCGCTACCTTTGAGCCGGTGGAGTGTCCTATAGGGGCTAAAGACTCGGTGGTTATTGATGTCTTAAGCAGTATCGGCGATAAGCCTTTTATAAATGAGGAAGGAGCGTCGTATCAGGTCCTTCCCGATTCATCCTTTCCAGCGCCGGGGTTTGCCAAGCAGTTACTGGGGATGAAAAGGGATGAAGAGAAGGAGTTTAAACTCAGATTAGCTAAGGATTACTATGATAGTGAGCAGGCTGGGAAAGAGGTTCTATTTAAGGTGAAAGTTGTTGAGGTAAAGGAAGAAAGGTTGCCGGAGCTTAATGATGATTTTGCTAAAGAGGTTGCTCCTGATATTAAGACTCTGGATTCACTTAGAGAGCGGATCGCTACCGACTTGAAACAGAGGGTTGAGGAGAAGGCTAGGGTTGAGCATGAGGAGCGGGTAATTGACGCCGTGGTTAAGAAGAGTGAGGTGGAATTCCCCCCGATTCTGGTGGAAGTGGAAGTTGAACGAATGACCAGCCAGGAGTTACAGCGCTGGCAGATGGCTGCCAGAAGACGGGAGGAGTACCTTGAAAAGCTAAGTAAGACACCGGAGGCAGAACTGCGGGAAAAATTCCGACCGTTTGCTACCCAGCAGGTTATCAGGTCTCTCGTGCTGGGCGAGGTTGTTGAAGCAGAAAAGATTGAGGTTAGTGATGTTGAGATAGATGCCGAAATTGAGCAGATGACCGAAAATGCTGGCGAGAAAAAGGAGGAACAGCGGAAGTTTCTAAATGCCCCCCAGCCTCGTAGGCGGGTAAAACAATTGCTGACGACACAAAAAGCTGTCCAGCGGCTGGTTGAAATAGCCAGAGGTTCAAGTAAGAAAACCAAGAAAGCAAAAAAGGAGGCGAAATGAATACCCATCCGATGAATGTTATCCCTATGGTAATTGAGAGCAGCGCCAGGGGAGAGAGGGCTTTTGACATATACTCACTGCTCTTAAAAGAGCGCATTGTCATGTTGGGCTCGCCCATTAATGACCAGATGGCTAATGTTATCGTTGCTCAGCTTCTCTACCTGGAGAGGGAGGACCCGGACAAGGATATCCAGCTTTATATTAACTGCCCCGGTGGTATTATTGCCTCCGGGCTTGCCATCTACGATACGATGCAGTTGATACGCCCCGATGTGTCTACCATCTGTGTTGGCATGGCCGCCAGTATGGGGACGATTCTCCTCTGCGCCGGGGCTAAGGGTAAGCGTTATGCCCTGCCTAATTCTACAATTCACTTGCATCAAGCGGCTGGCGGGGCTCAGGGGCAGGCCGCTGATATTGAAATCGCCGCCCGCGAGATTATGAGGCTTCAGGACCTACTTCGGCAAATCTTGGTAAAACACACCGGGCAAAAGATGGGAAAGATAATACATGATACCGACCGTGACTTCTACCTCGACCCGGAGCAGGCAGTGGAGTATGGCATTGTTGACGAGATTTTGTCCAAACCAGCGGAAGAAGCCCCTAAGCCGGGCAAGAAAGCCGAGGCCGATAAGAAATAGCTATAGCGGCTCGTCATAAAGCTCACGGTAACGCCGGCTAAGCTCGGTCAGGGTGGGCAGCCCCTGCCTGGCTCCTATCTTACTAATAGAAAACTGGGCAGTGATATTACCGAGACGACCGCACTTCTCAAGCTCCTTTCCTTTAAGCAGGCCATAGATAAATCCGGCGGCAAAGGCGTCGCCAGCGCCGGTAGAATCTATTACTTTAGCTTTAATCATCGGTTCAACCATGTATTCATTCTCAAAGTCTCTAATATAGCAGATAGTGGTGGCTTTCTTATTGCTGGCAAGCCGGTTTCCTTTGCCCAGGGTAACGACAACAATCTGGCAGCCCTGTTTCAGACATGCTTTAGCCCCAGCAGTAAAATCCTCCCCGGTGAGTTGTTCTAGTTCATCCTGGTTAATAAAGAGAATATAAGTCCTGGCCAGCAGCGGGCTAAGCACCTTTAACCCCTTAGCGGCATACAGCGCCCCGGGGGAGAAACTGAGCTTAACCGATGGCTCTAACCTGTCCATCAGCTCCGGCAGTACTTTGAACTGTCTGTCACTAGCAAAGGATGAGAGGTGAAGCATTTTTGCTTGATTTACATAATCCAAGTCTAGGTCATCCATAATTAGCCGGCTATTGGCGCCAGGTACGACATAGAGAGACCGCCTGCCGGAGCTGTCACTGAGGCACAATACTGAGCCAGTTTTTACCCCCTGTTTTATCCTTATTTGGCTGGTGTCCACGCCGACTTTGTCAAAGTCCCGGAGCATGAGCTCACCTTTGGCATCGTTACCAACAACACCGGCAAAGCCGGTATTCACCCCAAGTTTGGCCAGTCCATAAATAGTATTGGCTGCCGAGCCGCCGGCAAATGACTCTACCTCATCTACTACTGCCTCGCCATCCTCAAGGATGCGCTCAACCATATATATATGGTCTATATTCAGTGCCCCCAGCCCGATTACTTCAATATTAGTCACCTGAACCCTATCCCCCTTTATCCCCATTCCCCTTGATAAAGGGAAGTGGGAATTGTTTTATAAGAGGGGCTTCGTCCCTCTTTGACTCTCCTTTAATTACTACCCTAGCTTGCCAGCTTCCTCCCTGACCAGTCGTCTTATGCTCTTGTGCAGGCTAATAATATCATATATATCGCTCTTATCAGCCAGCCAGTGGAAGTTACCCGTGTCTTCTTTGCCACTGGCTTTTTCCTTTTCCTTTACCATTTCTTCCACCCCACTGCGGCCACTCTTTTGCCACTCTTTTAGTATTCCAGATAGCTCGTTGATGGATGTGGAAGCTAGGCTCATGGTGGCGTAGGGCAGGGCGTACTGGTTGGCATTAAAGGCAACAGCCAGTCCCCCAGCCTGGTCTACTGCTTTAAGCATCTTAAAATCAGTAATGCTGTCGCCAACCACCACCCAGTCAGACAGGGGCTGCCCAGAATTTTTGGAGAACCTGTTGAGAGCGGCTACCTTGCGGCGGCCACCTATCGGTTTCACCTGTTTTATTACTGCGCCTAAAGCGGTTTTGGGGAGCCTCTTCCAAAAGAAATTATCAAGTCTTCGCTTAATCAGGCCATCATCAGCAGTAGAACTCATTGCCAGTATATCCTGCTCAATCTGCTTGGGTAGGGCAGCGTCTTCTTGACATAATGTTAGAGTAAATTTATCAAGGGGAAACGGGGTGCAGGCGACATTCTCAGCGGGAATACCCAGTTTTTGGGTAATGTGGCGGGCATACTGCTCATAGGTAGTAGTAATACAAAAGACCTCCCAGCCGTTTGAGCCAAGTGAGGCGACAAGCTCAACAGCACCATCTGTCAAGGTGGCCTTGGTGGCTAAAGTGGCAATATCAGCCTCCGAAATTTTATGCAACACCAGGAAGGGCACAATAAGAGCCAGGGTATCACCGGGCTCGTAGTCTTTTCTCCCCTCCATTGTCAGCAGGTCATCATAGCGGCTGATAACCTCAAAGACCTTATCACCATCTGGGAAGAGCTTCATCAGTTCATAGGCGTTATCCTGGGGTGACAGTGGTC
>DAOWHE010000066.1 GCA_030641585.1 Dehalococcoidales bacterium
CTTTAGCTGACGGGCAAGAATTGCATCCCCGGTTAACGTCGTCAGTGAGACCAGGTGCACATGCTCAGCAATTTTGATCATATCCAGCACTGCCTCAAGTGCTGAGTTACCACCGCCGACTACTGCCACCCTCTGGCCAGTAAAAAGGGGACCATCACAGATGGCACAGTAACTAACCCCTTTGCCGATAAACTTAGCCTCTCCCGATACATTCAGTTTCCTGGGTTTCTTGCCGGTGGCCAGGATAGCTACCCTTGCTTTATATTTATCGCCGCTTTCAGCGGTGGCTTCAAATCCACCGTCAATCTTGGTCAGACGAGAAACCTTTTCACCGATTTTTTGGTCAATAGGAAACTGGCTCACCTGGTCCTGGAACTTGCCGATGAGTTCCGGCCCCTCAATAAACTGATAGCCCAGGTAGTTCTCAATGCCCAAGGTCATAGTCATCTGGCCACCGATGTTTTCGCTGATAAGCAGGGTTTTGAGCTGCTTGCGCGCCGCATAGACGCTGGCCGCCAGTCCGGCAGGACCACCACCTAGTATCATCAAGTCATACACGGCGCTACCTCTTTAGACAAATTAGTCACCGCCAAGCACACTGGTTATCACTAGACCATTAAGTAGGGACATCTTATTACCACGCGTGGCAGATGTCAAGATTTCTTGTTAGCAGATGGGCTAACCTTTGTTTTACTTTCTGACCGGTAGTGTGCCCTATCATTCGCTTTTTAGACAGCCCGGAGAGTGTTGACAGGGAAAGAGTTTGGGGCTATTATTTATTACACTCCACCGGGTTCAATTGATGAGAGTATGCTAAAGGCCACGGTCTCGGCTAAGAAGAAGGAGAAAGCCAGTAAGTAGCCTATCAAGACTCTCGAGGAGATTGACAATGGAAAGTGAGAAGGACAAAGCCCTACAAGCACTTCAAATTGCTATCCAGATGGAAATCGATGGCAAGGAATATTACCAGAAGGTAAGCCGGAGTAGTAATAACCAACTGGGCAGGGAACTCTTTAAGTCTTTATCCGCTGAAGAAGACTTTCACCGGCAGAAGTTTGAGGAAATATATGAGGCTATCAGGAGTAAAAAAGCCTGGCCCGAGACTGACTTTCAGCCTGATGGGGGCAAAAGACTGAGAACCATATTTGCTGGAGCGATAGAGAGGATAGGCTCAGATATAAAAGCTCCCGCTTCTGAGCTTGAGGCCATAGAAACAGCAATGGATATGGAAAATAAAACCTATGATTTCTATACAAGCCAAGGCAAAATTGCTACCTATGATGCTGAGAGAGGCTTCTACGATGCTCTGGCTGTCCAAGAGAGGGGGCACCATCTGGTCCTGCTTGACTGCTATGAGTATCTTAAAGACCCGGCCGGGTGGTTTGTCTCCAAAGAGCATCCCTCCCTGGATGGTGGCTGAGCAGGCAATAAACATATTGAAGCCAGTGAAAGGATAGAGTAGGATGAGACCCAGAGAGATAAGACCTAGGGTCTACTGTGTAGGAGCTATTGACTGGGACAGGCGGTTATTTGATGCCCTTATACCACTTCCCGACGGCACCAGTTATAACTCATATCTAATCAAGGGCAGTGAAAAAACGGCTCTTATTGATTCGGTTGACCCCACTACGCAGGATGTGCTGATAAATCATCTGAATCAACTTGGGATTAAGAATATAGATTATGTGATTGCCAATCATGCGGAGCAGGACCACTCCGGCGCTATCCCCCGAGCCCTTGAGAAATACCCTCAGGCAAAGGTCATCGCTACACCCAAATGTAAAGGGGTGCTCGCAGACCTGCTCATGATTCCAGAGGATAAGATTATAACGGTCAGCGACAAAGAGACCCTGTCGCTGGGAGATAAAACCCTGGAATTTATTTATGCCTCCTGGGTTCATTGGCCAGAGACAATGCTTACCTACTTGAGGGAAGACAAAATACTTTTCCCCTGTGATCTCTTTGGTTCCCATCTAGCCACCACTGACTTGTATGTTACTGATGAAGGGCAGGTCTACGAGGCATCTAAGAGGTACTATGCGGAAATCATGATGCCCTTCCGAACAAGCATCCAGAAGCACTTAGAGAAGATAGAGGACTACGCAATTGACATCATCGCTCCCAGCCACGGTCCCGTGTATGACAAACCAGAGTTCATCCTGAAAGCGTATCATAACTGGGTCTTTGATGAACCCAAAAACATTGTAGTTTTACCCTATATCTCGATGCATGGCAGCACCCGTAAGATGGTTGAATATCTTGTCGAAGCCCTAACCCAGAGGGGCGTGACGGTGAAGCAATTCGACCTAGCAGTAACTGACATCGGAAAACTAGCGATGGCATTAGTGGATGCGGCGACAATGATTATCGGGACGCCCACAGTTCTAACTGGTCCGCACCCGAATGTTGCCTATGCTGCCTTCTTAGCAAACGTTCTGCGGCCGAAGCTGAAATTCGTCTCTATCATTGGCTCCTATGGCTGGGGAGGCAGGACTGTTGAACAACTCGCCGGGATGCTCTCCAACCTAAAGGTAGAATTATTGGAGCCTGTGCTTAGCAAGGGGTTCCCCAGAGAAGCCGATTTTAAGGCTCTGGATAATCTGGCTGAAACTATTGCTAAAAAACATAAAGAGCTCAACTTCGTTTAAGTTTAATTAAGGAAGAAACCAATGGACAAAGATAAAATCATCACTTTACTAAATAAGGACCTTGAGGATGAGCACGGCGCCATCATTCAATACCTGAGCCACGCCTACGCTATCGGTGAGGGGGAGATGGCCTGCGAGATTGAGGCCATCGCCCGTGAGGAGATGCGCCACCTGGACTGGCTGGCTGAAGCTATAGTTGAGCTTGGTGGCACTCCTAGCCTGGGGAGGGGAAAGATGCTTATGGAAGGCAAGTCTGTGGCTGAGTGGATGGAAAACGGTGTTTCCTTAGAAGAAGGAGCCGTAGCCCAGTATAAGGAGCATATTAAGCTTACCCAAGACCCCAAAATAAAACGCTTGTTACGTCGTATCCTGTCTGATGAAGAAGCGCACCACGGTCAATTTGAACACTTTGTAGAGAAGGTGCGACAGGAAGGGACCAAAGACCTTAGGGGTACTCGTCAGGACAGAATGGCCCAGATTCTTAATTGGGGCATTGAGCATGAGTACACCGTTATTCTCCAATATTTGCTCCAATCGTATATGACAACCGATGAAGAGGCTAAGAAGCAACTGCAAGACCAGGCTATTAACGAGATGCAGCACCTTGGCTGGCTTGCCGAGAAGATGGTTGATGGTGGTGGCAGCCCAAGGATTGAGCACACTGAGGTTGATAGGTCAACCACAACCGGGGATATGCTCCGAGTCGACATCAAGACTGAGCAGGAGGCGACGGTTGCCTATGACCGTGCCGCCAGGGAGACCGAAGACTCTGACCTGAAAAAGCTTCTCCTTCGGATAAGAGACCATGAGATATACCATGCTGAGGTATTTAGTGACCTGCTGAAGGATGAGGAACCGCCAGACTAGAGAAGGGGGAAAAACCAATGGCTTACACGGCAAAAGACTTTAGTAATCTCATTGATATGGAGGGTTTTAGTAAGACCCTGCTCAAGAACCACTTTACTCTCTACCAGGGCTATGTGACCAATACCAATAAGCTTATGGACTTGCTGACCGCCATGTTGAAAGAGGGCAAGGTGGGCACTCCACAATATGCCGAACTAAAGCGACGGATGGGCTTTGAGTTTAATGGCATGCGCTTGCACGAGTATTACTTCGGGAACCTTGGTGGCACAAGGGCTCTGGACAGAGCGAGTAGGCTGGGCAAAAGGCTGGCTGAGGACTTTGATAGCTATGAGGATTGGGAGAGGGATTTTAAGGGTACGGCAATGATGCGCGGCATTGGCTGGGCCATTCTGTATCAGGACAATGTAACGGGAAACCTCTTCAACCAGTGGATTAATGAGCATGAGACCGGCCATCCGGCTGGTTGTATCCCCGTTTTAGTAATGGATGTCTTTGAACATGCCTTTATTACTGATTATGGGTTAAAGCGAGCTGACTATATAGAAGCCTTCTTCAAGAACATAAACTGGGGAGTGGTTGAGGGGCGGCTGAAACAGGCGGCATACGCCAGCAGTTCTTGAGTTGCTTGATAAGCAGGGTTGAGAGATGCTCGTCTTTGCCCACAACTATTGACATTACAAGCGGAAATGGGTTATCCTGACAGCCAAAAAAGAGGGGGGTAAAGTGATGCAAGCATATTGTGTTAAATGTCGCGCTAAGAGGGAAATGAGGGACGCCAGAGCGATAACTATGAAAAATGGTCGGCCGGCAACACAGGGCGTTTGTCCCGATTGTGGCACCAAGATGTTTAGAATAGGCAAGGGTTAAAATTTTATTACTGCCCTAGAAAAATAGTAAACAGGTAGATAGGCCGCATAGCATTAGACAAGCAGCGAGTTCTTCTGTTGCTGGTTACTTTACATAAGGATATTCAGTGGCCAGTGTGTTAATATGTGTATTTTGCACATTACCTCTATTTTGGACGCCAGCCGTAGTTAGCTATAGACATGCATCATTAAGACCGTGGTACAGGGTTTTTGCCTGCCTATAAGAGCATTTCCCTTTTTCTGTAATTACTTCGCCTTGTCTCTGGTTGTTCATATCCTATGATTAGTGTGACCAAGCGACCGGTTCCGGTGAGGTTTTGGCGTTGAATAGAAAAGTAGAAGCCATCGAGGTTATCAGGAGGCTTGAGCAAGAGTATCCCGGTGCCAAGATAGCACTTGAATTTTCAGACCCGCTGGAGCTTCTGGTAGCCACTGTCCTTTCCGCTCAGTGCACCGATGAAATGGTCAATAAGGTAACCGCTAGCCTGTTTAGGAAGTATCGCACTGCTGATGACTATGCTAATGCTGACCTTGAGCAATTTGAGCGGGAGATAAGGTCAACCGGTTTTTATCGCAGTAAAGCAAGGAATATTATTGGTGCTGCCAGGTTAATGGTAGCCGATTTTGGTGCTCAGGTGCCAGCGACGATGGCTGAACTTATCACCCTGCCCGGGGTTGCCCGCAAGACAGCCAATATAGTGCTTTACAACGGCTATGGCGTTACTCACGGTATAGCTGTGGACACTCATGTTAGGCGCCTTTCAAGGCGCCTTGGCTTAAGCCAAAACAATGACCCGAATAAGATTGAGCAGGACCTGATGAAGCAAGTCCCAAAAGCTAAGTGGGGTCACTTCTCCTATCTTCTGATTGAGCACGGTCGTGCTGTTTGTCAGGCAAGGAAGCCCAAGTGTGATGTTTGTCTTCTCAGCGATATCTGCCCCTCGGCTTTTAAGGTGTAGTTGGTGTACTTTCGTGCTTGAGAAAAGAGGTACTTGGTAATTGGCTAAGGAATATCGCTTCATTATCCCAGGCAGAGCTTACTCATGATGGGAAAAGAAGCTGTTTAGCAGGGGTGTCTAAGAGGGGCGAAGCCCCTCTTTTTAATATTCTTACCTCTCTCCTTGGAAGGAGAGGGGGACTAAGCGGGTCCCCAGGAAAATCTTCGATTTTCCTGGGTGCTTTAAAGGGGTGAGGCTTCGCCCTAGAGGGCTCAAGCCCGAAGGGTTGATAAATAACCTACAGCTAAAAGCCGAACATGCTGGTTGCCATTTCAGCCAGCTTTATTATAAAGTCAGGAGCGATGCCCAAAAGTAAGATGCCGAGGCAGGAAATAGCCAGAGCCAGCCTTAGAGTAAAAGAGGAAGGCACCTTCCCCTCACCAACTGGCTCATTAAGCCACATTACTTTTACTACTCTGAGATAGTAGTAGGCTGATATGGTGCTATTTAGGACAGCAATAATCACCAGCCATAATAGGCCGTTAGAAACGGCGTCGCTGAAGATGTAGAACTTGGCTATAAAGCCGGCGGTTGGTGGCAGACCGATAAGGGAGATGAGGCCCAGACTCAGAGCTAAGGCTAGTATCGGCGCCTGCTTTCCCATGCCGGCATAGTCCGAAATTTGGTCACTACCGAGCTTACCCGAAACAGCGATGACAGTGATAAAGGCGGCTAGGTCGGCCAGGGTAAAGGCAACTACATAGAAGAGGATACTGCTCTGGGCTAGAGTATCCGTAGTTGGTGATAGCCCGATGGCGGCCAGTCCTATCATTATATAACCGGCGTGGGCGATGCTGGAGTAAGCCAGCATACGCTTAATGTTAGCCTGCTGAATGGCGACCACATTGCCCAGTGTCATACCGATGGCACCAAGTATGGCAAATATCATCCCCCAGTCCAGGCTCAGCGGCTCTGGCAGTGCGAAAGCAGAGTAGAAAACCCGCAGGATGACGGCAAAGCCAGCGACTTTACTGCCTACCGAGAGATAGAGGGTTATTGGTGTTGGTGCCCCCTCATAAACATCGGGCACCCACATGTGAAAGGGTACGGCGGCAATCTTAAAGCCGAAGCCGGCTATCATCAGTACTAAGCCCAGTATAAGCCCCGGGTTAGCTAGAAGGCTTTGTGTGCTCATCCCTTTGATGACTTGAGCAATTTCTGGGAGTTGGGTGGTGCCGGTAAAACCAAAGGTGAGCGCCATGCCAAAGAGCAATACTGCCGAGGCAACCCCACCCAGCAAAACGAATTTTAAAGAGGCTTCGGTTGATTTTTTGTCTTTTAGGAAACCGACCAGAACATAGAAGGAGATTGCAGCCAGCTCCAGAGCTACGAAGATGGAGATTAGGTCAGTGGCCGCCGTCATCAGCATCATGCCTAGCGTGGCCAGAAGCACCAGGGCATGGTATTCTCCATGAAAGCGGGCAAACTTGGAGACATAATCTACCGAGACCAGGATAACGAGGACGGCAATACCTAAAAACAACAGCTTGAAGAAAAGGGCATAGTTATCCACCGCCAGCATATTGTTGAAGATAGCCTGAGGAGCCGTGCCCCACATGGTTATGGCAAAGCCAGCGGCTATGGCTAAACCAGCTATGCTGACCACTGTCAGCAGTCCCTTGCGCTCAGTAAAAAGGTCAAGCATGATTACCGCTATAGCGGTAATCAGAAGGCTTAGCTCTGGCAGAAGTAGCTCAAGATTCAAAACCTGCTCCTTTACCTCTCATGTTACTACTAAGTTAAAACTATCAAGTCCCTTATCCGCCAAATAAGGCGGCTATGGGAGCGATACCGGTTCTAAAGACATCGGTCAAAATCATCGGGTAAAGACCAACCAAAAAGATAAGAGCAATAAAGATAGCGCAATATATCTTCTCTAGGTTGTCGGCGTCCCTAACCTGGTTAAATTTCTCCAGCACTGGACCGAAGAATACCCGCTGCAAGAGCCACAGTGTGTAGGCTGCCGCCAGTAGAATACCCAGCAGGGAGATGATGGTGTAGATTTGAACACCACTAACGACGTTGCTGGCAAAAGCACCCAGAAAGATGGTAACCTCGGCGATAAAGCCGCTGGTGGTGGGCACGCCCATAGCACCCAGTCCAGCGATGGTAAATATGACGGCTATAGCTGGCATCTGCCGGGCCAGGCCACCTAGCTTGGAGATGTCGCGCTCCCCGGTATTGTGCATAACTATGCCGGCGACGGCAAACAGGAGTCCGGTAATGATGCCGTGGCTGAACATCTGCAAACCGGCGCCAACCAGGCTTGCCTCGCCCAAAGCAAAAATGCCGAGCAGGACAAAGCCCATATGACTGATGCTGCTATAGGCGATTAGCCTCTTAATGTCGGTCTGCTTTAGTGTTACTGCTGCTCCATAGACCACGTTGACTGCTGCTAGACCAAGGAGCAGAGGAGCATAATCCTGGGCGGCCTGAGGGAAGATACCGATGGAAATGCGAATCATGGCGTAGCCACCCATCTTAATCAGTGTCCCGGCCAGTATCACGCTGACTGCGGTTGGGGCATCGGTATGAGCATCAGGCAGCCAGGTATGCAAGGGAATGATAGGCAATTTTACGGCAAAGCCAGCTAGTAGCAGGAAGAAGATAGCCGCCAGTGGGATGCTGGTAACTAGCGGGGCGAGGTCGGTCTGGGCTATCTCTACCATATTGAGGGAGCCGGTAGTGAAGTAGAGACTCAGGATGCCAGCCAGCATCAGGGCACCACCAAACAGGGTATAGAGAACATACTTCATGGCTGAGTATTCTTTTCTGCCGGCTCCCCAGATGGAGATTAGGAAGTACATGGGGATAATCTCTATCTCCCAGAAGATAAAGAACAGTAGCAGGTCAAGAGAAGTAAATACGCCGAGGATGCTTGTCTCAAGCAGCAGCAGCCAGGCAAAATACTCCCGCACTCTTAAGTTCATCTTCCAGGAAAGAAGGACTGCCAGAAAACCAAGCAGGCTCATTAGCACTACCAGCGGTAGGCTTAGGCCATCGACACCCAGATGGTAGTTGGCGTTAATCAGCGGAATCCATGATGCGAATTCCTCAAACTGCATTTGCCCAGCCATTGCCGCTGACCTGTCGAAAGCGGCGAATAGCCCCAGGGAGATGGCCAGTGGGATAAGAGTAAAAAGGGCGGCGATGTACTTGATTTGCCTTGAGGAGAGACGTGGCACCAGAGCAATAATAATTGCTCCTGCTACTGGCAGAAAGATAATGGTTGAAAGATAGTTAAAGCTCAATTATCCCACCTCCTTTGTCAACGCTTAGCTAAAGAAAATAAGGGCGAGACTGATGGCCAGTATGCCTAAGATAATAAACATACCGTAAAGCTGGAGCTGCCCGGTCTGTGCTATCCTTAGAACTCTGCCGGTGGCTACTGTAGTGTCAGCTACTCCATTTACTGCGCCATCAATTCCCCTGTTGTCAAATGATTTCAGGCCAGAAAAGAACCTGCGGACAACCAAGTTCTCAATAAAAAAGGCATTTATTCCCCTATCAATAAACCGGCTGTCAAATAGCTTGATGCCGGCAAAAAGGCCTTTTAGTAATACTATCCTGGCGATGATATTTTCATAAAGTTCATCAAACCAGTACTTATTGGAAAATACAACATAAAATGGTTCAAACAGCCGGCCAATTCGCTCGGCTGACAGCCATCTGGCGCTGTAGATAGCATAGGCCAGAAGAATGCCGGCGCCAGCTAAAATTAAGGATACCCAGGGCAGCGGATGGGCTAAGATACCAAAGAAGCCCTGGAAGACGTGTGTTTCACTGGGCTCCAGAAATCGGCTGAACCCACCGGTGACATTAAACCAGCCGGAGCCAACCGCCAGAACAGCCAGAACCACCATTGGCGTAATCATTACCGACGGTGATTCATGTGGTCTTGGGCTGTGGTTTGCTGGACTGCCACCCCGGTACTGACCGCCAAAGGTAAGAAAGACTACGCGGAACATGTAGAATGCGGTCATAAAGACGGTGACCATGGCTAGGTAAAACAAGATGGGTTGGTTATTAATTGAGCTGGCCAGTATTTCATCCTTACTCCAGAACCCGGCAAGTGGCCAGATGCCAGCAATACTCAGCGAAGCAATAAGAAAGGTAGCATAAGTCCAAGGCATCACCTTGCGCAGTCCGCCCATCTGGCGCATATCAAATGTGCCGGTGGCGTGACTGACACTACCGGCTCCAAGAAATAGTAGTGCCTTAAAGAAGGCATGGTTAAACAGGTGGAAGATACCAATGGCTATGCCACCAACCCCCAGCCCCAGCATCATATAGCCAAGCTGGCTGATGGTAGAATAGGCCAGGACCCGCTTGATATCGGTCATCACCAGGCCCATAGTGGCGGCAAAAATGGCGGTTAAGCCTCCGATGATGGCTACAGTAAGCAAGGCGACTTCAGAGTGCTCAAAGAGAGGAAACATTCGGGCAACCAGAAAGACGCCGGCGGCGACCATGGTCGCCGCATGAATCAGAGCGCTGACCGGGGTTGGACCTTCCATGGCATCTGGCAGCCATACATGGAGTGGAAATTGGGCTGATTTGCCTATCGCTCCGAGAAAGATACCTATGGCTGCCCAGGTGAGGACTGTGCCGGTTAGAACTCCGGCTAAGGCCAAGCTGTGGAGCTGAGCAATATCAAGGGTGCCCGTCTGGGATAAAAGGAGCAGTATTGCTCCAAGGAAGCCAAAGTCACCGATGCGGGTGACAATAAAAGCCTTTTTGGCTGCATTGGCTGCCGCCGGACGATGGAACCAGAAGCCAATAAGGAGATAGGAGCATAAGCCCACCATCTCCCAGAAGACAAACATTAAGAGCAGATTATCAACCATAACCAGCCCCAGCATTGAGGCGGTAAATAGTGATAAAAGGGCATAGTAGCGGTGGTAACCAGGGTCACCCTTCATATAGCCTTGTGAGTAGAGCTGCACCATAAGGCTGACCAAGGTGACGACGATAAGCATCACCGCTGTCAGTGAGTCTATCATTAGACCGAGATGAATGTTAATGGCACTATCAATAACAAGCCAGTTAAAGTCGGGTATCACTAGCTCGTGGCCCGGTGCTGAGAGGAGGCTTATAAGTACCCAAGTTGACAGGATAAAGGAGCCGAAGATGGCGCTAATGGAGATATAACCGCTGAGCCTGGGATTATTCAAGAATGGTCTTACAAATAAAGCGATTACCGCAAATGAAAGTATCGGCAGTAAGAAGATAAGCCAGACCAGTTCATTTGGTATTACAGTTTCCATAAGCCCTTTTAGTCTATTCTCCCTTTACTATTACCATTTCATCAAATCTATTTTGGTGGTATCTATGGTCTCACGGCTGCGGTAGATAGCCATTATTATAGCCAAGCCCACGGTAGCTTCAGCGGCGGCTACCACGATAGAGAAGATGGTGAAAACCTGCCCGGTCAAAAGAGCTGGCACAATATAGCGTGAGAAGGCGACCAGAGCGATGTTGGCTGCATTGAGCATAAGCTCAATGGACATCAGGATGACTACGGCGCTTCTTTTGGTCAGCGCTCCGTATAAGCCGATAGAAAATAGTGCTGCTGATAGGACTAGATAATGCTCCAGACCTAAAGACATATAGTTCCCTCTCTAAAGACTTTCATTTCTCTCTCACTATAGTAATGGCTCCTATAATGGTAGCCAGTAGTAGAATGGCAGCAATCTCTACCGTTAAGATAAAGCCGTCTTCACCAAAAAGTTTACTAGCTAAGGCGACCGTTGTAGCCTCGGCAGGGGGTAAGCTGACTAGTGACCACGATGTTTTGAGCATGGCAAAGGTGACTGTCCCGAAAAACAATACGGCACTGATAAGAACCGGAACCACTAGCTTATTAGAAAGGCTGCCTCGCTCGACCTCTCTGGTTAGCATGATAGCCAGGATAATCAGCACTGAGATGGCACCGACGTAAATGAGAATCTGAACCGCTGCCAGGAAGTCGGCACTGAGGATGATAAAGATGCCAGCCACCGCCAGGAAGCATAAAATCAGCGACAGCGCCGCCCGGAAAACATTGCGCAGCGTAACTACAGCTAGGGCAGCCGCTATAGCCACTATGGCTAGCACCCAAAAGGCAATTTCTAATGCCATTCTTCTACCTTGTAAAGTACTCCCTTCGGTCAATAAGTAAAGTCTGTTTGGGTAAGGTCTCCTCAACTTCGGGGTGGGCGTAACCGCTAGCTTGCCTCTTGTCCGGAAGCAGAAGCTCTTCTTTGCTTAGGAGTTGTTCATGGAGCCGATACGAAGCCCGCTCATAGCTATAACCCATAAACAGGGCATCAAAGGGACAGGCCTCAACGCATAAGCCACAATAGATGCATTGCCCACCACGGAGTTGGTACTTCTCTACTTCATAGGTAATATCACAGCGAAGGCACCGCTGCGTCTCTTCGCTTGCCGACTGTTTGCTCCAGCCAAGCTCTGTCTCTGAAAAGCTGCTAAGCCGCTTTTCATGTGGGATGGCGTCTATCTTGGGGCGCCATCCTTCTATAGGTCCGCCAAGGCGGTCTAAAATTTGCTCAGGCGGCGTTAGTGTTTCATCAATAATGCCGCTGCCGCCCAGGTATTTGTCTATGGAAATGGCCGCCTGTCTGCCGGCGGCAATGGCCTCAATAACTGTTGCCGGTCCGCTTATGGCATCACCGCCGGCAAATATCGCCTTATTGTTGGTGACCAGCGTATCGGGGGCAACTTGGATCTTATCACCTTGTCCGGTAGCTAAATTAAACGAGGCTGGTACCAGTGGACGCTGACCGATAGCGGATATAATGTTGTCCAGGCTTATGGTAAACTCACTGCCCGCAATTGGCTCGGGCCGACGCCGACCGCTTAAATCTTCGGCACCTAGCTTCATGCGAAGACACTCTAGCTCCAGTTCCCTATCCGAACTAGTTATTTGTGACGGGGCTGTCAGAAAGAGGAACTTTACTCCCTCCTCAGTTGCCGCCTCAATTTCTTCTGAACTAGCTGGCATTTCTGCCCGAGTCCGCCGGTAGACAATGGTTACCTCTTTAGCCCCAAGGCGGAGTGCGGTTCTTGCCGAGTCCATGGCAGTATTACCGCCACCGATAACGGCCACCCTATTTCCGAGTTCTATCTTTTTACCCAGATTGACCTCTCTCAAGAAGTCGGTACCACCCAATACCCTGGGATCATCCTCGCCAGCAACGCCTATTTCAGTAGTCTGATGGGCTCCAGTGGCTACGAAAACAGCGCTAAATCCCTGCCCAAGGAGGCTTTGGGGTGAATCCACCTTGGTATTTATCTCTATCTTGACGCCAACATTTTCTATCTCTTTAATCTCGGCTTTAAGTATATCCCTGGGCAGCCGATAGCTAGGAATACCAACCCGCATCATACCTCCTGGCTCAGGTAAGGCCTCAAAGACGGTTACCAAATGACCGCTAAGCTTAGTCAGGTAATAGGCGGCGGTGAGTCCTGCTGGTCCCGAGCCAATAATGGCCACCCGCTTACCGCTGGGTGAAGCAATCTTTGACCTCTTCCTCCATAGGCCGCTATCATTATCAACGGCAAACCGCTTGAGCATGCGGATAGCGATTGGCTCATCTATCTGCCCCCGGCTACAGGCAGCCTCGCAGGGATGGGCACAGATGTAGGCGCAGACCGAGGGGAAGGGGATCTTCTCTCGGTTTACGGCTACTGCCTCGGACGGCTTACCCGCGGTAATTAATCTAATATAACGGGGTACATCCACATGAGCCGGGCAGGACTGGCTACACGGTGCCGGAACCAATCCCTTAGTCCCCTTCTCAGAAGTCATAATATCAATACAGCCATGAGGGCAGCTCTGGGCACAGGTATAACAACCGATACACTTTTCCTGGGACCAGGCAAGCACATTACCCCGAATTCGGCGAGAAACAGTCAGTTTCTCTTCTGGGTATTGCGTGGTAATCGGCTTTCTAAACAGGTGCTTTAGGGTTAAAGCCATTCCCTTGGCTATGCCATTACCGTAGTGCTCAAACCTCAATTCTTTCCCCTCCTAGCCTGAAAAACCTTGACCATGAAAGTACTAAAACCACCATCGCTACTAAATTCAAAAACACTATTAGCCAGGGAGAAGCCTCGGGCCAGAATACGACCTGGAGGCTGGTGATAAGCAAATTTATTAGTGCCAGAGGCAGCAGGAACTTCCAGGCAAAGGCCATTACCTGGTCTATCCTCATGCGTGGTATCGTGCTCCGTATCCACACGATGAACAAGAAAACGGCGAATACTTTAATCAAAAACCAGATGATAGGCGGCAGTAGAGGCCCCTGCCAGCCGCCTAGGAAAAGGGTGGTCATTAGCGCTGACATAGCTATGACCTCGGCGTATTCGGCGAGGAAAAGTGTGGCGAACTTCATCCCTGAGTATTCAATATGATAACCGGCTACAAGCTCTGAATCAGCTTCCACCAGGTCAAATGGAGTACGATTACTCTCAGCCAGAGAGCCGATGAAGAAGATGAGGAACCCCAGTGGCTGAAGTAAAATAAAGGGGATATCACGTTGTGCCCCGACAATTTCAGTCAGTGACAGAGAACCGGTAATTAAGACGACACCAACAATAGAGAGCACTATTGGAATTTCATAGCTGATTAGCATGGCTACATCTCGCATTGCCCCGATAAGGGAGTACTTATTATTGGAAGCCCAGCCGGCCATAAATACCCCCACTGCTGCCACTGAGCTGATGGCCACCACATAGAGGATGCCAATATTGAGGTCAGCCAGCAGCGCCCCACTCTGAAATGGAATCACGGCAAAAATCATCAGCACCGGAACAAAGGCAACCAGCGGTGCCAGCCAAAAAACCAGTTTATCCCCTTTAGCTGGGATCATGTCTTCTTTGGTTAGTAGCTTGAGGACATCGGCTATTGGCTGGAGAAGACCGAAGGGTCCAACGCGGTTGGGGCCAAGGCGAACCTGGAAACGACCTAAAGCTCGTCGCTCAAGCCAGATAAATATAAGGGCGGTATTTAAGACAAAAGCCAGTATAATGACAGTAAAGACCACCCAGTGAAGCCAGAAGTTTCCCGGCCAGTCAGGGGGAAGCACCGCAAGTTGGCTAAATGAGTTAGGATTGGTACTGAGTATAGCCACTATCTATCCACCTCGCCTAGGCAAATATCAATGCTACCAAAGACGATTATGGCATCAGCCAGTTTCCAGCCAATGAGCATCTGCCGAAGAGCCGTCAGGTTAATTAAGGACGGTGCCCTAACATGGAAGCGATAGGGTTTATCTGAATTGTCTGACACCAGATAAAAGCCGAGCTCGCCCTTGGGAGCTTCAATATGGGCGTAGACTTCACCAGCTGGCGGCCGCAACTTGAGTGGCACCTCAGTTAGCACTTTGCCCTTGGGCAATTGCTCCATGGCCTGTCTTAGGATGCGTACACACTGCCTCATTTCCTCAATTCTTACGCGGTAGCGGTCATAGGCATCGCTGATACTGCCGGTCGGAATGTCAAACTCAAAGCGGTCATATACAGAGTAGGGGTCTGCCTTGCGAATATCCCACTTAACCCCGCTGGCACGGAGCACTGGGCCGCTGGCCGAGATATTTATGGCTAAATCCTTGGGTAGAATGCCAACACCCTTAGTCCGAGCCAAAAGTATCTCATTCTCAGCCAGAAGCTGGTCATACTCATCAATAAAGCCGGGCATTCTGTCAACGAACTTAGCCAGGGCAGGTAAGAACTCATCAGGAATGTCGTGGCTAACACCGCCAAAACGCATGTAGTTATAGGTAAGCCGCTGGCCACAGACCATCTCAAACAGGTCGAGAATCTTCTCCCTTTCCCGAAACATGTACAGTAAAGGAGTCCCAAAGGCGCCTAAATCCTGGACAAAGGTACCCACCGCTATTATGTGGCTGACGATGCGCTGCAGTTCCACCATAATGACCCGCAGGTACTCCGCTCGCTCGGGCACATTTATTTCAGCTAGCTTCTCTACTGCCATAACATAAGGCAAATTATTGCTCATGGAGGCAAGGTAGTCTAGCCTATCGGTAAAGGGGATATTCTGCTTGTAGGTACACCCCTCAGCCAGTTTTTCAATGCCACGGTGGAGGTAGCCAATGACTGGCTCAATATCAACAATGACCTCACCATCAAGGGTGGCTCTTAAGCGAAACACTCCGTGTGTGCTGGGATGAAGCGGACCTAGATTGAGAACAAAGTGCTCGGTTTTAAGTGTCATCAGAGTAATCCTTACGCAGTGGATGCCCTTGGAAACCGTCCCAGAGAAAGATGCGCTTCATATTTGGGTGAGCGTCAAATCTGATGCCCATGAGGTCGTAAATCTCGCGCTCCTGATAATCGGCGCCCTGCCATAAGCTAAATAATGATGGGACTACCGGCTCATCTCGCTCATAGCACCGAGTTTTTAGCACCAGGCTGTGGTTATGCTCTAGTGACACCAGATGATAGACCAGCTCAAAGTAGTTGCCGTAATCAACGGCGGTAATACTGGAAAGATAATCAAAGTCAAATCCCGGCGTGGCCTTAAGATAGCGGGCTATCCGTAATAAAAACTCACTCTTGACGATTAGACTGGCGGGACTGGACTCGACAATACTTGTCGGAAATTGCGCCTCTAATTTACCAGCCAGCTCTTTTCCAGGAAGGGCTACTGTCATCGGTTACTTGCCTTCCTGCATCGAGCTTCTTTTGGCTATCTTCTTATGCAGCGTCATTATCCCATGAAGCAGGGTTTCCGGGCGCGGTGGACAGCCGGGTATATAGACGTCAACCGGGACTATGCGGTTATAGCCGGGCACAACCGAGTAAGAACCTTTAAAAAGTCCGCCGCTGATGCCGCATGCCCCCATAGCTATTACCCACTTCGGCTCTGCCATCTGGTCATAGATTCGCTTTACCTGGGGCGCCATCTTCCAGGTAAGCGTGCCGGCGGTAATCATCAGGTCAGCCTGGCGCGGTGAGGCACGCACGACTTCCATACCAAAGCGGGAAAAATCCCAACGAGAGGCGGCGATGGCAATAAATTCAAAGGCACAGCAGGCTGGGAAACAGACCACTGGCCAGAGTGCAGACCGCCGTGCCCAGTTCAAGACGGCATCTACGGTGGTGAGTAATATATTTTGGCTCAGTTCTTCATCCAGCCACTCATCCGGGTCAGGGATAGCCTCCCCGCTTGTTGCTTTTAGTGCCTCTATTACCCCACCCTCATATCTATCAAGTTCGGTATCAGAGTAACTGTAGCTTTTGTCTATTTCCATTCGAGAACCTTCTTCCGCCAAGCATAGATATAGCCGACAACAATAATGGCAATAAAGATAAGTGCCGCAATAAGACCAAAGACCCCCAGCTGACGGAGGTCAACTGCCCAGGGATAGAGAAAGGCAACCATAACATCAAGGGCAATGAGAATGAGGGCATAAAAGTAATAGCGGAAGTTAAATTGAACCCATGATCTACCTATGGTCTCCATACCACATTCAAAGGTGGAGGCCTTAACAGGGTTGGGCTTTTGGGGCACAATCTTTAATAGTTTAAGAACAACAGGAATGAGAATTAGTGAGCAGGCAAAGAAGATAGCAACTACTAGCAATAGGGCGATATAGCCATAGTTTGTTAGCAACTGTTCGCTCCTGTGTTAAATCGAAAAATGAAAGCATAGGATACCACTTTTATAACTTCTTTGTCAATACCCTCCAAGGTGGCTTTTGTTGACAAGGAGCTTAATTGGGGCTAGACTTCAAATCCTGGCATAAGGAGGTGAGATGTGAAACTGGTAGTTGCTGGTTTCGGGCAGTGTGGCGGCAGGATTGCCGAAGAATTTGCCCGACTGAATAAAAGGGCACGTAGACACCGTGGCATTGAAATAGTTATTGACGCCTTTGCCGTTAATACAGATTCGGCTGACCTGGCCGGGCTACGCGCTATAAAGACCGACTACCAGCACAGAATACTTATTGGCGCTGGCAGCACCCACGGTCATGGTGTGGCTAAGATAAGTGAGGCTGGTGCCGAGATAGCCAAAGAGGACGCTGATAAGGTTATTGATGCCATGAGAACCACTAAACAGTTCTTTGAAGCCGATGCTTTCCTATTGGTAGCTGGGACTGCTGGCGGCACCGGTTCAGGGGTAACACCGGTCATGGCCCAGGTGCTCAAGCAGCGCTTTGATAAACCGGTTTATGCCCTGGCAGTCCTTCCTTTTGAGCATGAAGAGGAGACGGAGGAAAGGGCACTCTATAACACGGCGGTATTTCTCAAATCTACCTATTCAGTGGCTGATGCTGTCATCCTTGTTGACAATCAGAGATATGTCAGGAAGGACTTCTCACTGAAAAACAACCTAGACAAAATCAATGCCTTGATAGTTGAACCTTTCTATAATCTGCTTTGCGCAGGTGAAGAGAAAAAGGTGAAGCACATCGGTGCCAGAATGCTTGATACCGGAGATATAGTAAACACCCTAGCTGGTTGGACGGCGATTGGCTATGGTAAAGCGCCGTTACCATTTAGGACGCTACTTTCAAGGTGGACAGGTAACTTCATGCAGAAGAGTGCCCAGACCCATCTGGGCGTCCAGGCAATGGATGAGGCTATTAGTGAGCTATCAATCGGGTGTAGCTCCCAAGACGCTTGCCGTGCCCTGTATCTGGTTTCGGCAGCGGCCAGGATGATAAATGTCGACTTGGTCAAGGAACTTGGCAATCATCTTAAGAATTTGGTGCCAAAGGCTGTTATCAGGAACGGGGACTACCCCAGGGGGAAGGGTGTGCTTGATATAACCTTAGTCCTGTCGGAGCTCAGTGATGTTGAAAAGGTGAGAAACTACTATAGCAAGTCAGTCGACTTGGCTAAGGAAATCAGCAAAAGACAAAAGGTGAAAGCGAGCAAGGTTGAGCTGACGGAAGAGGCAGGCAAGGATATTCCGACACTGCTCTAGATAGTTAGTTTGGCTTTTTACTTTTAAAGATAAAGGTTGTTGCCTAAATTGGGGGGATGGGGGGGGGGGTGATAAATGAAAAAGTTTGCTGTTGGTTGTGCTGCGGCGATAGGTGTGTTTGCAGTGGTGATAGTAGGCATCGCCCTTGCCACCACAATCTTTGATTTTAATGGTACAACTGATACAACTCCCACTGATACAACTCCCACCCAGACTACCCCGGCTGAAACAGGGCCTGTGGAGACTACTGAGCCGGCTACTCCGATTGAAGTGGAGTTTGTAGACGCGCAGAGCCGAGGCCTGATTGAATACAGTGCTTATGGCCGAGCTTCACTTGAGCAGTTTCAACTGAACATCACATCAGAGAGTGACGACACTCTGGAAATTGTTATCTTGCCTGGGACGATATTTGATCCGCAGGCGGCCTACTATATACAAAGCTTGGTAGTTATAACAGAGAAACTGGTATTGTTGGACCCGCATGAGGCAGTCGAGTCGCTCAACATTGATGCCGGTACTATCAACATGCAGTTAGATACACCCGGTGAGGATGATAGTCTGGTGTTGAGCATGACCCCTGCCAGCGGGGACCTGATGCTGTTACTAAATCTACCCGATTTTCAGGACTTTGATTTTCGCATCCAGCAGTTTGCCATTTGGACACTCACGGATAATCCTGGGCTTAACGAATACCCTGATACTGGCCCCAGTGACGAGGAGATAGATAATATCCGCTCTCTCTTTGAAATAGCAGGAATCCCGACTGAAGAATATCGGGTGCTACAGCCGCCGGTTTACGTAGAGCTAATAGAGGCACAGAGCATGGGGCTTATTGGGGTTAGTGCCCGTGGTACAGGCTCCATTAACCGCATCCAGATGAGCCTGACATCGAACAGCGATGATGTTCTAGAGGTTGCCATCTTGCCTGGGACGATATTTATCTCATCGGCAGCCGGTGTTCAGAGCATGGTAGTTGTAGCAGAGAAACTGGTATTGCTGGACCCATATGAGGCAGTCGAGTCGGTCAACATTGACGCCGCCTGTGCCAATATGGAGCTGGATGCGCCTGAAGAGAGTAACAGCCTGGTGTTGAGCACGACCCCGGCCAGCGGGGATCTAGTGCTATTACTAAATCTACCCGAGTTTCACGATGAGACTCTTCGCGTCCAGCAGTTTGCTGTCTGGACTATTACTGATAATCCTGGGCGTGGTGGATATATGGGTATTGCTACCGGCTTTGCTATATTTGGAACCGGCCCCCGTGATGAAGAGATAGAGAGAATACGGGTCCTCTTTGGAAAGGCAGGGATCTCAACTGATAAATATCAGGCACTGCTCTAGGCATTACTCATTAGGTAGTGAATAGAAGGCAAGCCCCATAAAAAGCTTATTGACATGGCTGGGCTGGTATGGTAACATTGGCTTTAGCCAGATAGGCTATTGTACCTTAACTTATAGAGCTTTAATATAACCTTCCGAGTTGCTTTTGCCTAAGGGCATGAGGCTTACGGCGAGCAACCGGTTAAGGTGTAGCGGGAAACTGCTGCGCCGCCCGTGTTTGGAAAGGAGGGTGTATAGAGGGTGATTTATACTTTCTATACAGTAGTGTGCCTCCTTTTGGAGGCACTTTTGTTTTATCTGGCATTTACCACATGGCGAGGTGTTCTATGAGGTCTTTAACTGGTATGCATCTTAGTATGAGTCCCATGAAGCTTGTGTTTATTTTATTGGGCTCATTGATTGTGTTGTTCATTTTTGTACCATTGTTCAAGATGATGTTCTCATCCAGCCCGGCTAGTTTACTTGATACGCTTGGAGAAGGGGAAGTAGCCGCCTCCATCTTGCTCACCCTTTATGCCGCCCTTCTGGCTACTGTTATTGGCTTCTTGCTGGGCATTCCTCTGGCTTATCTTCTGGCGCGCCATGAATTTCCCGGTAAGCGGCTCGTTGAAGGGCTCATTGATTTGCCGATAGTGGTGCCTCACAGCGCTGTGGGTATAGCCCTTCTCTTCGTCTTTGGCCAACGCTTCTTTTTTGGCAAGGTATTTCACGCCATGGGCATTGATTTCGTTGGTGAGGTTGCCGGTATTGTCATCGCCATGCTTTTTGTCAGCGTTCCTTTTCTGATAAATGCAGCCAAAGAGGGCTTCAAGAAGGTGGATGTCAGACTGGAAAAGGTGGCTCGTTCCCTCGGCGCCTCTCCGTGGCAGTCCTTTCGCCGGGTAACCCTGCCACTGGCTCGGGGGAGCATTCTATCCGGTACAGTGATGATGTGGGCCAGGGGTATAAGTGAATTCGGTGCCGTCCTTATTCTGACCTATAATCCCATGATAGCCCCAATTCTGGTCTACGAAAGGTTTGAGACATTCGGTCTGGATTATGCTCTGCCGGTAGCGGCAGTGCTTGTCCTGGTATGCCTGGTCATATTTGTCACCTTAAGAGCTATTGCCCATCGCTGGGAGGCAAAATGATAGAGATAAAAAACCTAAGTCTTTCTCTGGGCGGCTTCTTTCTTGAGGATATTAACTTAGAAGTCAAGGACGGTGAGTATTTCATACTCTTGGGGCCAACCGGTGCCGGTAAAACAGTGCTCTTAGAGGCTATTGCTGGACTTTGTCCGATAAAAAGTGGCCAGATAAAGGTCAATAACCGGGATGTAACCTTACTCGGTCCAGAGAAAAGAAACATTGGGTTTGCCTACCAGGACCATATGCTCTTCCCCCATTTGACAGTGGCTATGAATATATGCTTCGGATTAAGGCATAGGGATGAGTCAAAGCGGGAAATAGAAGCCACTGCCAGTCGGCTGGCTGAGCTTCTTGGTATTTCTCATCTTATGAACAGGAAGCCTGATACCTTAAGTGGTGGCGAAAGCCAGAAAGTGGCTCTGGCTCGAGCCCTGGCCATAGAACCGGAGCTCCTTCTCCTTGATGAGCCACTTAGCGCCCTTGACCCGGAGACGAGGGAGGCGACTCAGCGAGAGCTGAGACAACTGCATGACCAACTGAAGGTAACCACCATACACGTTACCCACGATTTTGAGGAGGCGGTTGCCCTGGGTGACCGGATAGCGGTTTTAGGTAACAGTCACATAATCCAGACGGGAACCCCGGAACAGATATTTCGCAGCCCAAATTCAGAGTTTGTCGCCCGTTTTGCCCTGGCTCGTAATATCTTTGAAGGCGATGTCCAGGATGGCCGAAGCGGGCAGGCTACTTTTAGTGTCGGTGGGACGAAGCTGGCAGTAGTCACTGACCTGCGCGGTCAGCTACATGCCACTATTCGCCCCGAGGACATTCTGATTTCCAGGAAGCCTCTGGCCTCCAGTGCCCTCAATTCTCTTTCCGGCACCATCACTCATATGGCTGATAAGGGTTCAATTATCTATCTGACGGTAAGTGTGCCGCCGGATTTTAGCTGTCTTATCACTCGCCGCTCATATGAGGAGATGGGTTTGAGAGAAGGAATGACGGTTTACATAACGTTTAAGGCGTCCGCAGTTCATATATTTTAAGAGGGGGTGTTTTTGAAGAAACTAGTTGGCGTTATATTTGGCTTACTGCTGGTTATGCTGATGGCGGCCAGTTGCCAAACTGGCACTAAGGATACGGTTACCATATTTCATGCCGGCAGTCTCAGTGTTCCCTTTGCGGCGGTAGCAGACGCCTTTGAGGAAATTCACCCGGATATCAAGATTGAGACGGAGTCAGCCGGCAGCCGTACCACGGTACGCAAAGTAACCGAGCTGGGCAAACTGGCTGATATTATCGGCTCGGCAGACTATGTGGCTATAGAGCAGCTGATGTTCCCCGAGTTTGCTAGCTGGTACATCATTTTTGCCAGTAATCAAATGGTAATTGCCTATACTGATGGGTCTCAGTATAGTGACGAGATTAACGGGGACAACTGGTACCAGATACTGAGACGGGAGGGGGTGGCATATGGGCGTGCTAACCCGGATGCTGACCCGTGTGGCTACCGGACGGTGATGCTCTGGCAGCTGGCTGAGAAGTATTATGATGTCCCCGGTCTGTATGATAGGCTGTTGGCAGGGTGTCCTGATGGGAGCAAGAATATGAGGTCAAAGGAGACTGAGTTGATTGCTCCACTTCAGAGCGGTGACCTGGACTATGCCTTTTTCTACCGTTCTATTGCCGAGCAGCATGGCTTAAAATTTGTTGAGTTGCCGCCCCAGATTGACCTGTCAGATGTTGAGTACACGGATTTTTATGCCCAGGCCAGTGTTGAGGTGGCGGGCAGGGAGCCTGGCACCACCCAGACACAGATAGGTCAGCCTATTCTCTATGCTGTTACCATCCCGGAAAATGCTCCCCGAGTTGACTTGGCCGTAGAGTTTTTGCAGTTTTTGCTTGGGTTGGAGGGGCAGGCCATCATGGAGGAGAATGGGCACAAACTTATAGTGCCGGCGATTGCCAATGACTTACCAAAAGTGCCTGCTGCACTCAGGGGTTATATTGTTGAAAAATGAGTAGCTTGACCATAATGTCTATGGTAGAATAAGGAGAGAAAAATGACAGACCTTTTTGACTCTTTTCGTCGGCGAATTGAATATATACGAGTCTCGGTTACTGACCGCTGTAACCTGCGTTGTGCCTATTGCACAGCAGAGTCGGTGCCCCATCTACCGCATGATGAAATTCTCTCCTATGAGGAAATCCGAAGGGTAGTCCGGGCAGCGGTCGAGTTAGGTCTAAGGCACGTCCGCCTTACTGGGGGGGAGCCGCTGGTGAGACCAAATTTGAGCACATTGGTAAGGTTGCTTTCTCAGATAGAGGGCGTTGATGATATCACTCTTACGACTAATGCAATTCTGCTTGGTAAGTATGCTGCTGAACTTAAGGCGGCTGGGCTTAGACGGGTTAATATCAGCCTGGATACATTTAAGGCGGATAAGTTCCAGCAGATTACCGGCGGTTATAAGCTGAAGGATGTGCTTGGTGGCATTGAGACAGCCAGGCAGGTTGGGCTGAATCCGGTAAAGATAAACATGGTGGTTCTAAAGGGTACTAATGATGATGAACTCCTTGACTTTGCTCAAATGAGTGTTAGCCAGGGCTGGCATGTAAGATTTATTGAGCATATGCCTCTGGTGACAGCCGGGGTTGAAAATGGTCAGCTGGTGGCTGTTGGGGACATGATGGCCATCATCCAGAGGTCTCTCGGTGTGCTAGAGCCTTGCTGGCCGGCGTCGGGTAGTGGTCCGGCCAAGTATTACCAGTTGCCGGGAGCCAAGGGGACTATAGGTTTTATCGGGCCGGTAACCGATTGTTTTTGCTCGGAGTGTAATCGCTTTCGGCTTACTGCGGATGGTCGGTTGCGGCCTTGCTTGCTGGAGGACAGCGAGGTTGACTTAAAGGGGCCGCTGCGCATGGGTGCCAGTACCCAGGAGCTAAAGAAGTTGATGCACCAGGCGGCTGCCTTGAAGAAAAGGCAGCACTGCCTGAGCGAAGAGGTTGTCCCTAGTAAGCGGCAGATGTGGCAGATAGGAGGCTGAGGTGTTCGTTTGGAATGAGAGGAGAGGGGGGTAGAGATGACAGAATTAACCCATGTAGACGCAAAGGGAAAGGCGCGGATGGTTGATGTTACCGGCAAGAGTGATACGGTACGTGAAGCGGTGGCGGTAGCTGGTGTCAGGATGAAGCCGGAGACTCTAGATAAAATCAGGCAGCAGGGGCTTAAAAAGGGTGATGTCCTGGCGGTAGCCAGGGTGGCTGGGATTATGGCGGCCAAGGAGACACCTCATCTAATCCCTCTGTGTCATCCGATATTGGTTAGCAATAGTGCAGTTGAGTTTGAGCTTGTTGGTGATGACTACATAAGAATAACGGCTACGGTAAAGAGCAGTGGTAAGACCGGTGTGGAGATGGAGGCTCTGGTTGCCGCCTCGGTCAGTGCCCTGACCATCTATGATATGTGCAAGGCAATTGACCGTGGCATGACTATTGAACAGATATATCTTGAAACTAAGAGGGGCGGCAAGAGCGGAACCTACATAAGAGGAGAGGGTGCAAAATCAGATGGCTAGAATAGTAGCGGTTTGCTCAAGTGAGAAAAAGGGGCAGAGGAAAAAGGCTATCGAGGAAGGGATTCTTAGGAAAGAATATGGCCTTGTCGGTGATGCCCATGCCGACTCAAGCTGGCACCGTCAGGTAAGCATGCTGGCGCTAGCCAGCATTGAGAAGATACGAGCCCTTGGCGCTGATGTAGGCCCCGGGGATTTCGCTGAGAATCTGACCATCGAAGGCTTGGAGCTTTTTACCCTGCCCATTGGCACACGCTTTAGTGTTGGGCAGGATATTATCCTGGAAATGACTCAAATCGGCAAGGAGTGCCACGACCGCTGTGCCATATTCAAACAGGTGGGCACCTGCGTAATGCCTATTGAGGGGATATTTACCAGGGTGATTAAGGGGGGTAGGGTAAGGTCGGGGGATGAGCTTAAGGTGATTTAGAAGAGCGTTACCGTGACCGGCTCCCCCTTCTCCAGTATGTCGGTATTCTCGGCTACCACAATATAGCCGTCAGCTTGGGCAGTGCCTGTTATTGTCCCCGATTCTTTGAATATAGGTATGGCAGTGTCGGCCTCAATCCTAACCGGCAGAAACAGTCTCCGGCCAACGCTGCCAGTGACTCTTTCACCAAGTTTGGCATCAACAGTTATCTCTCTTTTTGGCGGTAAGTGGGCCATCTTTCTTAGTGCCGGTTTAAGGAACAGGTAGGCGTTCATCAGGCAGGAAGTGGGATAGCCAGGCATTCCCAGGACTGGTTTGCCTCTCACCATGGCAAACATGGTTGGCTTGCCCGGCTTTATCTGAATTCCGTGAAAGAGAACTTGTCCCCATTCCTGAAGAATACCGAACAGAAGGTCTCTCTCGCCCACAGAGGAGCCGCCAGTGATAATTACTAGGTCGCTCTTTAGTGCCTCGCTGATGGCGGCTTTGATATGTTGGATGTCGTCGCTTGTAATATTGGACTTGATGGGTAAGCATCCAGCTTCTTTTACCAGGGCACTCAGGGTGTAAGAATTAATATCATAGACCTGTCCTCGGCTTAACCTTTTACCCAGCTTGCCTATCTCTTCACCGGTGGGAATTACGGCTATGCTTGGTTTTTCATATACCTTGATCCGACTCATCCCTTGAGAGGCAAGCACCCCTATCTTGGCCGGTCCTAAAATGACGCCCTGCTTTAGAACCAGTTCCCCCTTTTTGATATCTTCCCCTTTTAAGGCGATATTGGCTTTGGGGTAGAGTGGCTTGAATATCTTTACCTGGCCGTTTTCTTTGATAACATCTTCAATCATCACCACGGCGTCGGCACCCGGGGGCAGTATAGCTCCGGTAGCAATCTGGATACACTCTCCGGCGGCTATTTTTTTTCTGGGCACTGAGCCGGCGTATAGAACATCAACTATATTAAGCAGCTTGGGATTCTGCCGGGAGGCACCAAAGGTGTCTTTTGCCTTGACGGCATAACCGTCCATAGCTGCTCTATTGAAGGGAGGTGTACTTCTGGTGGCGATTATATCCTCTGCCAGCACCCTACTTGAGCAGTCATTAATACTGACCGTCTGAATTCTGGTGATAGGCTCTATATTGGTGTTAATTATCCTTCGGGCTTCTTCAAAAGGAATTAGTGTTCCAAATGGTCTCATCTCGTTGCTTCCCTGACTAGATGCCCGATTTCAGGTAAGATAATTTGCTCCATCGCCAGGCTTACTGCTCCAACCGAGCCCGGAAGGCAGAGGATAACCTTTCCCCTGGCGACTCCGGCTATTGCCCGGCTCATGATACTGCCGCTGCCTAGCTCCTGGTGGGTCAAAAACCGAAAGAGCTCACCGAAGCCATCCAGTTTTTTCTCTAAAGCTGGGGATATTGTCTCCACAGTAACATCAAGGTGGCTTATTCCAGTGCCGCCGCTGGTAATAATGACTTGCAGGCTTTCTTCCGCCAACAGCTCACTTAGCTTCTTCTGGATTGAGTCGGCATCGTTTTTCAAAATACAGTAGGAGACTAGGCGATGGCCGTTTCTATTGAGTGCCTGCTTAATGAGTTTGCCAGATTCATCACTTTGTTCGGTTCTGGTATTGGAGATGATGAGCACGGCACAGTTTACGCTTTTAGGTGCCTCGTGTTTGTGTTCTTGGTATCCCATTTTATCTAGCTTATCATTCGGATATGGTGCCGTCTGCTGACAGAGTTTATTATACCTTATACTTTTAAGGCGGCGCAATATTCACCAGTTAGCAGGTTGAGTTTTTCTTAAATGTAGTATATCATTAGATTGATGACAGGAGGTGTGAAAGTGTATAAGAGGATGTTACTTCCCTTGGATGGCTCGGAGCTGGCTGAAGTGGTTTTTGCCTATGCCAAGGAGCTTGTTGGCAGGCTAGGGGTAGAGGTAATTCTGCTAAATGTGCATAGTCCTTCGGAACAAAAGTTGGCACCTATGCATCGCACCTATGTTGAGCGGGCGGCTGAGATTATCAGACAGCAGACAGAAAGAGTTCGACCGAAAGGTAGAGCGGTAGAGGTGAGAGGTGAACTAGCCATGGGCTACCCGCCGGAAGAAATCCTTCGTTTTGCCGATGAGAATGACATTGATATTATCCTTATGGCTACCCATGGCCGCTCTGGAATCAGCCGCTGGGCAATGGGCAGTGTGGCTGATAAGGTGCTACGGGCATCAAAAGTACCTGTCTGGCTGGTTCGAGCCGGGATTCCTGATGAGATTGTTTATGACAAGTGGCCAAGGAAAACGATACTGGTTACCCTGGATGGCTCGGAGCTAGCTGAACTAGTGCTTCCCCATGTTGTAGCGTTGACGAAACAGATTGGTGCTGAGCTAGTGGATGTGGTTCTACTCAGAGTTTCTGAACTACCAGTTATCCCGTCAGACTACTCTCCTGATATGCCGCTGAGCTGGGAAGAGCATGTAGAACAAGAAATGGTTAAGTGCAAGCTGGTAGCGGGGTCATATCTGACAGAAGTAGAGAAACGGTTTAAGGACGCCGGCCTTAGGGTGTGCTCAGAAGTGCTGATAGGCAGGCCGGCTGATGAGATTATTTCCTATGCTCGTAGAAATCCTATTAATCTTATTGTAATGGCAACCCATGGCCACGCTGGGATGAGGCGCTGGGCAATGGGCAGTATCGCTGGGAAGGTTCTGCTGGGTGTCTCTATCCCCATCTTTCTGGTAAGGCCGCAGTAGCCTGGTTCGGGTTAAGTTCCACTCTTTACAGCTATCATTCTTTGGGCTAAAATAGCTATGATTTTGGCGGGTGTAACTCAGCGGTAGAGTGCTTGCTTCCCAAGCCAATCTTAGCTTCACTTTCTTCCTCTGTTAACAACCCCAGTGAACACAATTTATCCCTCAAATCAGTGTTTGGATTCCTTTTATGTGTATTGATATATTGTTTCCCCTGATATATACTAACCCCATGAACGGGACTAAGGTATTGTTTATCATTGGTCTATTGATATTAGCTGGTGGTATAGGTACTCTAGTATATGGTATAAGTGGCCTAGCTGGAACTGAGTATTACCAAAGGGCATTTATGGAAAAGGATTACGAATCTTTTATTGGCATCGGTGCTGGATTATCGGTGCTTGGAGTGGGTATGATAATTGGCTCCATTGTATGGAAGCGTAAACAATAAATCTAGCCTTATTTATCACCAGAAATAGTCATCCTCAACTATCTTTCAAATTAACCCCCTACCAGATTCTAACTCTAACTGGATATTTTCTACGAGCCGAACTTCAGCGGATTGACTTCAGGTCAAACCAGTGCCCCAGGGGATACCCCCGCATCAATAGCGGATAAGACTAACAAGGGGAGCTATTGGCTATGAAAACCTCGGACTCACCTTGTTTTATTGTGAACAACTAGCCTTACCTTGTGAACAATCTAGCTTTGACTACTTGCTTTGAGAGCAAGCTATGATAAAGCACATATAAAGCCGAGTCTTGTTGATAATCTCGGTAAACTCCATTGACAACACCCCTGTCGGGGAGTAGATTTGGCATAATGAACCAAGAATTGATTGCCCCGTGTGGAATGAATTGTAGTATATGCATTGGCTTTTTCGGCTATACCATGACTGGTACAAAAAGAAAAAAGCAATGTATCGGATGCATACCAAGCGGCAAAAGTTGTGCCCACTTAAAGAAATACTGTGAGAAGCTAAGGAA
>DAOWHE010000087.1 GCA_030641585.1 Dehalococcoidales bacterium
ACAAGTGAGTTCACTAGGTTTGTTATGAAATTGTTCCTTTAACCAACTCGTTTATCTCGTCGGTTAGGTTATACCCGTTAATAGGTCTTCCTTCAGCATCAACGATTTGCTTCTTGGAGTTTATCCTAATTTTGCCCTGGCTGGAAGCCTTCAGGGTAGCTATTATCAGCGGAAACTCCCTGGCTAGTCCGTGTTTTCTGATGATCCTGAACAGGGGATGAGTTTCGCCTTGCCTTTCTTTAATCTCTTTAAGGGAATGCTCTTTTATCTCATCCCAGTAATTATCAAAGGGCTTGCCGGTGATTGGGAAGGTGCAGTGAGTTACCACTGGCCCCTTATCCAGCTCTGGGGTCACCAGATGCATCATCACCCCGCTTTCTTTGGCGCTGCTTTCAATTAGCTGCCAGATTACCTCCTGCCAGGTTCCAGCAGGCCCACCTGGGGCTGCCGGGTGCAGGTTGAGCATGTTGTAGCTTCGGCACATCTCCTTACCAACAATCAGCATATAGCCAGCAAGAACACCGAGGTCAGGGTGAAAACCATTGAGCCGGGCCATTACCTCTCGGTCATATAAAAGCCGCCATTGGGGTAGGGTTTCTCCTTGCTTATTGCTGGCTCTTCCGGCTTTAAATTTCTGGTAGGAATAATAGACAAGCGGTATGCCATAACTCTTAACCTGTTTTAAGAATAAGTCGCTCTCTTTTGATTCACCGGGCTCTCGGTTACAGAAGACGAAGGTAAGCTCGGCTTTAATCTCGCCCAGTTGTATGCGCTCATGCGCTGCCTCAAGGAGGTCTCTGGCGGCTTTATCCCTGCCGGTGGAAAACCAGCCAAACTGATACATTACTCACCAACTATCTAAGCTTCTTTTTTAGTCTGTTGCCCAGGCTGTAAAAATGGGCAAAGAGGCTTGTCCTTTGTCCACATACCTTACCCTTACTAAGTGCATGAAGAAAGTCATGGCGGCCATTAAATTCAGGCATCTCTATATAGGCATGGCCTACCTCAGCGAGGGTATGAGCGTCACTGCCAGCACTTTGCTGGATAGCATACTTCTGAACAAGGGCCTGAGCCTTATTAAGATTCTGGAAGGGGATGGTTCTGGCATTAAATACTTCTATAATATCAATTTGGTCTATTATTTGCTCTATAATGTTGCTATCTAAAGCAGAGGAGCGGAACCTATCAAAAGGGTGGGGTATGCACACTAAACCGTCCTGAGCTTTGATTCTGGAAATCGTTTCTGGGGCCGACAGACCACTGGGTATAGTCTCCTTGAGAAACATGCCCATAATCTCGCCATGCAGTGTTAGCATTTCCTCAGCTACAATAACCGGAAAGGGAGCCATGCTCTTAAGCTTTATAGCCCCCTCAGCGGTGCCGTGATCAGCTATGGCAACACAGTTTATGCCCAGCTCAAGGCAGCGGTTAATCAGCTTGTCTAGGGAGGTATTTGAGTCTATTGAATATTCAGTATGAATGTGCAGGTCGGCTTTCAGCAATTTACTAATTTACCCTCTCCAGATAACTACCGGTGCGGGTATCAACCTTGATAACATCTTGCTTATTAATAAATAAGGGGACTTGGACGGTAATACCGGTCTCTAGCTTGGCTGGTTTGGTGCCACCAGTGGCTGTGTCTCCTTTGAAGCCAGGCTCAGTGTCAGTTACCTCAAGCTCGACGGTGATTGGCATCTCGACACCTACCACTTCACCCTTGTAGCTTGATACCTCCAGGGATAAGCTGTCTTTGAGATAGTTGATGGCGTCACCTAGCTGAGAAACACTTAAAGGTAGCTGCTCAAAATTTTCTTGGTCCATAAAGTAATATAGCTCACCATCATTATACAGGTATTGCATACTGCGATAGTCAAGACGTGCCCGGATAAACTTCTCATCAGCCTGAAAGGTTTGTTCAATAGTATGACCGCCGCGAATGTCTCGGAGCTTGAGGCGAACCAGAGCGGTTCGCTTCATCTTGATATGATGATAATCAATAACCTGATATAGCTTGCCGGCTAACTCAATAATGGTTCCTTTTCTTAACGCGGTGCTACCCATCGTGTTAAACTCCAAAATGTCTATTTTTTGGCTTGTGAGATTACTCTGATTTTATTATCTTCCATGACCACGGTATCCTCAATCCTGAGCCCTCCCCAGCCGGCAAGGTAGATGCCCGGCTCAACAGTAAATACCATTTCGTTTAAAAGCTTATCCTGTGAATTTGGCCCAAGGCGTGGCTGCTCATGAGGCGCCAGCCCTAGGCCGTGACCCAGACCATGGCCGAAGCTGTCACCAAAGCCAGCCTGCTTGATAGCTCCTCTGGCAACACTGTCAGCCTGCTCACCGGTCATACCGTCCTTGATTTTAGCTATTGCCTCAAGCTGTGCCCCTAAAACAGCCTCATATACCCTTTTGAAAGTATCGTCTGGCCTGCCGAGGCAGATGGTGCGACTGATGTCGCTCCCATAACCTTGAAGCTTGGCACCAATATCAATGAGCACTGGCTCCCCAGACCGGATGGCACGCTGGGAAGGTTTGGCGTGGGGTAGCGCTGAATTGGGGCCTGAGGCGACAATAACATCAAATGGAATTTGCTCGCTACCCTTCTCCCGCAGGAATTTCTCTATCTCCCAGGCCAGTTCTAGCTCTGTCATACCGATATGAATCGTATTGGCGATATATTCAAGAGCGGCGTCAGTTATGGCTACTGCCTTAGTGATAAGTTCAATCTCCTCAGGCTCTTTTATAGCTCGCAGGGATTCTATAAGTCCATCCACTGGGACAAGGCTAGGCCTAAGCTCGGCATCGGCCAGAATATCTTTTATATGATGATACACAGTGAAGCTTATATGACCAGCTTCAAAGGCCAGCTGCATTAAGCTTAAGTCGGCTATTAACTCAGGGAGCCAACTTTCCATATTGCCGTCTATCTTAAAAATATCATAGCCCGGGGCTTGCCTTCTGGCTTGCTCTATATAGCGAAAGTCGGTGGCTAAAACCCTGTTTTTGGGTGTAATCAAAAGAATGCCGTCTGAACCATCAAAACCGGAAAGGTAATACCTGTTCTCCGGTTGAGAGATTAGAATAGCCTCAATCTCCTTTTCAATGAGTATCTGGCATAGCTTTCCTAGCCTGTTATCCCTTTTCAAGCTCTTCATCCTTTTTTGCCATCGGGTGGGCGGAAAGATAAACCTTTCTTGCCTGGCTTTTGGTTACATGGGTGTAAATCTGGGTGGACGAAAGACTAGCATGTCCCAGGAGCTCTTGGACTACTCTTAAATCAGCGCCGCCATCAAGCATGTGAGTGGCAAAGGTATGACGCAGCAGATGAGGATAGACCCTCTTACCGAGACTGGCAAGAGCGGCATACTTTTCTAAAATCATCTGTACTATTCGCTGACTAAGGCGTCCACCATAACGATTAAGGAATAGGGCACTTCCTCCCTTTTTACTTAGTAGCTTCGGTCTGCCCTGGCTGAGGTAGTTAGCTAAAGCCATGGCGGCTGGCTTACCAATTAGCACCAGCCGTTCCTTGGCACCCTTTCCCCAGACACGGATTTGGCCGCTATCAAGACTTATTTGCTCCAGATTTAGATTTACCAGTTCACTTACTCTTAAACCCGAGGCATAGATTAGCTCCATTATAGCCCGGTCGCGCAGCCCCTGTGGACTACTTAAATCGGGGGCTTTAAGGAGTCGCACCGTCTCTTCTATGGTAAGAAAAAAGGGCAATCGCTGGTCTAGCTTGGGTGCGGAAGCCTCCCTTAGCGGGTTATTAGGCAGTATTTCTTCCCGTGCCAGATAGCGATAGAAGGAACGGATAGCCGATAGCTTACGGGCAATGCTCGCCTTGGCCACGCCTTGCTCCATGAGCCACGAGATGTAATCACGAAGGGTGTGTTTATCCACTTTCCCCAGTGAGTCAATCTGCTTAAGCCTTAAGAACTGAAAGAAGCCCTTTTCCGAGCCCCGTTTATAGTTACCCACCAGGTCATTGGTGTAATTGCGTACCGTATAGGGAGAAGCATTACGCTCCGCCTCAAGATAGTTTATATATCTATTAAAAAGTTCTTGCATAGGATTAGTCCTGCTGAAGCTTACCCCTATAGCTGCACTTGGTACATTTTGCCCATTTTTGCCGGTATTCGGTGAGTAGCCCACTACACTTGGGGCAGGGCTGGGGGAGAGGCTTGAAGTTTATGGCAAACTGGCAATTCGGGTAGTTACTACAGCCATAAAAGGTGCGCTTCTTTTTGCTTACCTTCTCCACAATTTCACTGCCACACTCCGGACAGCTGACTCCGGTCTTAATCTGAAAGGAGGTGGTGTGCTTGCACTCAGGGTAGCCAGAGCAGGCCAGGAATTTCCCAAAGCGCCCGCTTTTAACTACCATAGGCTTACCACATTTAGGACAACTTTCCTCGGTCAGCTCATCAGCCAGCTTTACTCTTTCCATAAGCTGGGCAGCCTTTTCAAGGTCTTTAGCAAAGGGGGTGTAAAAATCTCTGACTACCCCGACCCAATCTGTGTTCTCATTAGCAATCTTGTCTAGTTCATCCTCCATATGAGCGGTGAACTCAATGTCAACAATATCGGGGAAGTATTTAATAAGTATGTCACTGACGACGCTACCCAG
>DAOWHE010000034.1 GCA_030641585.1 Dehalococcoidales bacterium
GAACCAAGAGGCAAGACCACTGGGTTTATTCAGACCAGGAGAAGGAAGAGTTACTAGAGCAAGTAAAGGGTTCCGGCAAGGTAACAATTCAGCGCTATAAGGGTCTGGGAGAGATGAGCGCCGAGCAACTGTGGGAGACCACCATGGACCCAGCCACCCGCACCATGCTCCTGGTAACCGTTGAGGACGCCGCCAAGGCCGACAGCATCTTCAGCACCCTGATGGGCGAAGAAGTGCCCCCCAGAAAAGCCTTTATCCAGGCACACGCCCTGAGCGTCAAGAACCTGGATATTTAAGGGCCTCTGACACTCTAGTTCCCGGCACTATATAACCCCTGCTCCCCGATATACTTCTCTACCGCTTCGGGAACAAGATGCTCTATTGATAGCCCGCGGGCAACCCGCTCCCTGATTACCGAGGCACTGATGTCTATCTCCGGCTTGTCCAACATTACTACACGCTCTGATAAGCCCGGGACAGTCTTTTCTAGAGAGTTAAGGTCAGGCAGCGGATAGCCAACTCTGGGCACTGCCACCAGGCGGCATATAGAAATTAGCCGTCTTGGCTCTCTCCATTGCGGCAGGTCCTCCAGATTATCCCAGCCCAGAATAAAAAACAGCTCATCTCCATCACTGAGCTGGCTCTTTAGCTCAGCAATGGTATCAACCGTATAGGACGGCCCAGCCCGCTCTATCTCCATGGTCGATAATTTAAAGTAAGATTTATCAGTAATAGCCAGGCGCACCATCTGAAGGCGGTGCTCGGCTGCTGAAATAGAGGTGTCTTCCTTGAGGTAAGGCCGACCGGCAGGCACAAACAGGACCTCAGCTAAGCCTAACCGGGCTCTAACCTCCTCAGCCAGAACGAGGTGGCCAATATGGACGGGGTCAAATGTTCCCCCCAATACCCCTATATTCATGTTCTTACCATTCCCATTCTAACTCACCTAAGCGAACTCTGTCTCCTGGCTTAACGCCGGCCTTCTTAAGAGCCCAGCTGACCCCGGCTCTGGTGAGCCACCCTAGAAGCTGACGGCGTGCCTCAAGGTCCCTTACATCTGTCCCAGCCACGATGCGTTCCAGTTCAGGTGTCACCACAACGAAGGTATCCCCTTCCTTATGCACACTGACCCCAGCCCTCCTGGGCTTAGGGCGGAAAACCTTGACGGGGACTTTCTTACTGGCTTCTTTCTCTACAGTAACCTGGCCCAGCACTTCAAAGGCTTTAGCCATAAGCTCGGAAACCCCCTCTCCAGTTGCTGCTGAAATGAAATGAACCCCAGTTCCAGCACAAGCAAAGGCACCCTCTATCTCAGCCAGCCGAGCTCGAACCTGGGGCAAGTCAATTTTGTTTACCGCCACCAGCTGCGGTTTCTGAGCCAGTGCCGAATCAAACAGGCTGAGTTCGTTATTTACCCGGAGCATATCTTCTACTGGAGATGTAGAGCTACCATCCACCAAGTGGAGGAGCACCTTTGTTCGTACCACATGACGCAGAAAGTCATGTCCCAGACCGCGACCAAGATAGGCATCGGCTATCAGCCCCGGAATTTCAGCTACTACAAAGCTCCACTGGCTAGTCTCAACTACACCCAGTATCGGCCCAAGGGTAGTGAATGGGTAGCTGGCTATTTTAGGCTTGGCAGCTGAGGCCGCCGCCAATAAAGAGGACTTGCCCACATTGGGATAGCCGATAATACCAGCATCGGCAATAAGCTTCAGTTCCAATATTAAGGACTTTTCCTCTCCAGCCTCCCCCTTTTGAGCAATCTGAGGGACTTGATTGGTTGAGGAAGCAAAATGGGTGTTGCCCAAGCCTCCCCTCCCACCCCTGGCTATCACTACACTCTGACCAGGCTGCGAGAGGTCAGCGAGGACAGTATCATCGCCGAGCTGCCCTTTGTTTGAGACTACGGTTCCCACCGGCACAGCTAGTACTAGGGCTGCCCCAGCCCTGCCGTGCTTCTTCTTAACCTGCCCGTTGCCACCATCCCCTGCCTGGTAGAGCTTCCCCTGCCGAAACAAGATAAAGCTGGAAACACCGGCGTCGACTTTGATAATCACTGCCCCACCCCGGCCACCATCCCCACCATCAGGACCGCCAAAGGGTACAAACTTCTCCCGCCGAAAACTTACTACCCCACCTCCCCCCCTACCAGCTTTTACTTTTATCTCTACCTTATCAAACATTATTATAGTATTACTATTCCTAATATTAGACTTATTATTTATTGTTCTTAGTAATTATAATATAACATAAAGGACGCTGTTACGATGTAAAACGATTGACTTTGAAGTTCTGCCCGAACTTAGAGCAAAAAAGCAATCTGGAAGTTTATAACTGTATCCAAAATCTCCTGGGGTTATAAAAAAGAGTGGGGCGGTTATGCAAAAACTCCTGAAACTAAAGAAGGGTTTTCTCAAACAAAAATGAAGGCTATCGAAAGGCGTGGCCTTTTAGCCTGAGACTTATTGTCTTCTGTATTTGTCTAACCTTGCGTCTTAAAAGGGGGCTAGCCTCAATATCAAAAGCTACTTTTTGACAAGCGTGGCTAACTGTTGATGGGTTTCTACCCCCTAGGGCAATGCCGACCTCAGCAAGCGAGCAGCTGTTTTGCTGCCTTAGAAAGTACATTGCTACCTGCCGGGCAAGCGCCGTTTCCTTGTCTCTGCAGCGGCTGGTCAGGTCTTGGGAAGTGAGCTGAAAGCTTTCAGCGACGGTGTTAATTATAAGAGTCGGCGTACTATGATTATCCTCAGCTGCTTTACTGGCTATGTCTTTTAGAGCCTGGCTGGCCAGTTCAGGGGTGATCTCAGCCCTGAGCAGTCTGGCATAAGCCAGAACCCGGTTGAGGCTGCCCTCCAGCTCTCTTATATTTTGGCTAACCTGGCCGGCAATAAGTTCCAGTACATCAGGTATAATATCTGCTCCAGCCTGCTTTGCCTTGGCTTGCAAGATTGCTAGGCGAGTCTCTAAATCAGGTGGCCCAATTTCAGCGGTTAATCCCCATTCAAAACGAGAGCGCAATCTTTCTTTTAAGCTGGGCATTGATTTTGGTGGGCGGTCACTGACAATAACAATCTGGCGGTTAGCATTATGCAGCTCATTGAAGGTATGAAAAAAGCTCTCTGTTGTACTCTCCTTACCGCTGATGAAGTGGATATCATCAATCATTAGCATATCAACGCTTCGGTATTTATTGCGGAACTCGTCTGTTTTCTGCTCCCTAATAGCATGGATAAACTCATTAGTAAACTGTTCCCCGCTAACATAAAGCACCGCTAGACTTTGGGCTTCGGCTATATGGCCAATGGCTTGCAGTAAATGTGTCTTGCCTAGGCCAGCTCCACCATAGATGAACAATGGATTGTAGCTATGCCCCGGGTTTTGCGCTACCCCCAGAGCCGCAGCGTAGGCTAAACGGTTGCAGCTGCCGACGATGAAGGAATCAAAGGTGTATTTTGGGTTAAACTTGGGGGGACCTATAGTGGGCTTGGCAAGAGTTTCCAGGCTAGTATAGCCAGCTGGCGAGCCCGGTTGTTCGGAGTTTACCTGGAAATGGACACTTATATTACAACTGGTGAGACCGATGAGCGTTTTTTCAATTAAAGAACGCTGGTTCTTGTCAAAATACTCAGCAACGAAGGTGCTGGGTACGCTGATAACAAACTGATTGTCCTGATAGCTTATGCCTTTAGTTTGCTGAAACCAGGTTCGATAGTTTGGTCGGTTGACTTGGAGCTGTATCTCACCCAGGGCAGCTTCCCAGATTTCTTGTGCAGACGTCATTAGGCAGAGTCTCTTTCCTTGATTTGGTCTAATTTAAGCGGGAAGGTTTTGGTTAAAGCTACTGCTGAGAAAGCTCCCTTACCACTCACTCAGCGTTCTCTATGAACTTCACCCCAGCCGCATGGGGTAGTAGCTGACCCGGTCTGTTTTTGGGAGGAGCCTAAGGGGAAACATTGTTAATAGTAGCAGCCGGCAGCCAAGGGTGGCAAGGTGTCTGGCGCTTGCTGGTGGTCAGTTTTAACCCTTGGTTTCTCTTGCAAGGTCTCTCAGCCTCTTTCTTTTGCCCAATATTTAGCTGATAAATATAAAGAGGAAAAATTAAAAAGAATTTTTCCTGTGGACAATTGTCCACAGCTTACCCTAAAATAATACTAACCGTCTTCTTCATTGGCAAGACCTCCGGGGCTAATTGATAGGTATTGTTAACCCCACTACTCCCTTGCTAGGTCGGGAAAGCTCGCTTTTCTGCTTGATATTGAGCTCACTAGGTATAAAGGGGCTGGTTGTTTAAAAGATTTTTTGATGTTAGAATCTGGTACTGAGGAGGCCTCACGGTGCGAGTTGTTTTCATGGGTACTCCGGAATTTGCTGTGCCTGCTCTTCGGCACCTTATGCTTAATGGCTACCAGATGGTAGCTGTCTACACCCGGCCCGATAAACCGGCAGGCAGGGGGCGCTCCCTGGCCTCTTCTCCAGTGAAGAGGGCGGCGCTAGCCTGGGGGCTACCGCTGGTGCAGCCAACCAGCCTCAAGAAGACAGAGGCAGTAGCTGAGCTGGCTGGCTTTCATCCAGATGTTATAGTAGTGGCTGCCTTCGGGCAGATTCTGCCCCAGAAAGTTCTGGATATCCCCAGATACGGTTGCCTGAATATTCATCCCTCCCTTCTGCCCCGGCACCGGGGGGCTTCGCCAGTGGCGGCGGCCATTCTAGCCGGGGATGAGTTTACCGGTGTTAGCATTATGCTGATGGATGCCGGTTTGGATACCGGACCGGTGCTGGGGCAGGTGCAGATTCCAATTTCGGCATGGGAGAACACCGGCTCACTTACCGCCAAGCTATCCCTGATAGCGGCTCACCTGCTCCAGGAAGTTTTATCCGGCTGGTCAAGGGGGGAGCTTACCCCCCAGCCTCAGGATGAAGCCGGAGCTACCTATTCGGGCACAATCTCTAAGGAGGCTGGTGAGATTGACTGGCATCTTCAGGCGGTAGACATCTGGCGGCGGCTACGTGCTTTCTATCCCTGGCCCGGGGGCTACACCCGATGGCGGGGGAAAGTGCTTAAGATTCTTGAGGCGGTGCCACTACCGGCGGCTGAGGGTGCTAAAGCAGGACAGGTAATAGCCCTACCTCGTTTGAGAGAAAAGGCGGCGGCAGCCCTTGCTGTCTCTACCGGTGACGGTGTTTTAGGCATCCTAAAAGTGCAACTTGAGGGGAAACGGGCGATGTCGGCGGCTGAGTTCTTAAGGGGGCAGCAGCAGTTCATCGACGCGGTGCTACCGTGTTAGAGCGAAGAGCTGGCTCCACCACTAAAAAGTAAGCGAAACCCCCTTTTCTTGGTGACAGCCTCATTTATTGCCTAACCTACGACCAGCCTGTATAATCTGAGGTAGCAAGATGAGGAGGCTGGTTTGTCTTTGCCGCAAAACTTAAGCCAGTTTAGTACCCTGGTAGGTATCATCGCCCGCTTAAGAGCCCCTGACGGTTGCCCCTGGGACAGAAAGCAGACCCATGCCTCGCTCCGGAAATGTCTGCTGGAAGAGTGCTACGAAGTGCTGGAGGCTCTGGATGAGGCAGACTCAGACCGTCTTTGTGGTGAGCTGGGTGATCTGCTGATACAGGTGGTTCTCCATGCCAGAATTGCTTCGGAAGCCGGAGAATTTGACCTAGCCGATGTCTTAAGCGGCATAAGTTCCAAGCTAATTCAGCGCCACCCTCATGTCTTTGGAGAACTCAAGGTAGCCGATGCCGATGAGGTGCTTCATAACTGGGAGGCCTTAAAAGAAAAAGAACGGGCGGCTGACACCTCCATGCTAGCCAGCGTGCCCAGAGAGATGCCGGCACTAGCTTACAGCCAGGCGGTACAGAGCCGGGTGGCTCGGGTTGGCTTTGACTGGAAGGAAGATAGTGGCGTTATTGATAAGCTGGCTGAGGAGGTCGGAGAACTTAAGCGAGCTGAGACCAGGGAGCAGAAGGCGGCCGAGTTTGGTGACCTGTTGTTTACCCTGGCTAATATTGCCCGCCGGCAGGAAATAGACTTGGAGGCGGCGCTGAGGCAAGCCAACAGGCGGTTTTTTAAGCGCTTTTCCTGTATGGAGGAGCTCTGCTGCCAGCGCGGGCTTAACTTTAGCAATCTGTCCTTTGCTGAGCAGAACGCCCTCTGGGAGGAGGCTAAGGAGAAAGTGAAGTAAGCTGGTCGTGGCGAGAGGACTTAAACGTCCTCCAGCCAGAACCTGTTAAAGTTACTGGTCGGGGCGAGAGGATTTGAACCTCCGACCTCAGCGTCCCGAACGCTGCGCGCTAACCAGGCTGCGCTACGCCCCGCAAGTTACTATTATAAGCCTATAGACGGAGTGAGACAAGTATAGAAGGGGTAAGATAGGAACTGGGACATTGAGGGAGAGCCAAAGAGAGGCGAAACCGTCAAGTATCTTAATAGGGAGTTTTAGAGGGATGAAGTCCCTCTAACATAAACATCCCCTTAATAAGGGGAAGGGGATAAAGGGGATGGGGTTACTAAAAGATGAAATACTGTGTTTTAATAATTGACGGCGCCTCTGGCTGGCCACTTCCTGAGCGTGGTGGCAAGACCTGCCTTGAGCTGGCGCAAACTCCAAACCTTGATGCTATGGCACAGGAGGGTACCCTTGGGCTTATCCGCACCGTGCCGCCGGGGATGGAACCGTCAAGCGCCTGTGCCTGTATGTCAGTTCTGGGCTATGACCCAAAGGTCTACTACCGGGGTCGGGCGGCTATTGAAGCCAGAAGCATGGGCATTCCCATTGATAGTAGCGAGGTCGTCTTCCGCTCAAATCTGGTAGCGGTTCGGGATGGCCGGATGTGGAGCTATAGCTCAGGTCATATCAGCACTGATGAGGCACGCCAGCTTATTAGTACTCTGAACGAAAGCCTGGGCAGTGACCGGGTTCACTTTTACCCCGGCGTCAGCTACCGGCACCTACTTAAACTTAAAGGGCGGCAGGATTCACTGCTGGCTAGTTGTACTCCGCCACACGATATTCCAGATAAGTCCATCAGTGAATTTCTGCCCCACGGTCAGGGCAGCGGTATCTTAAGAGAACTGATGTTAGCCTCAGAGGCAGTGCTTGGGGAGCACCCGGTAAATGCAGCCCGCCGGGCTCGCGGTGACATTCCGGCGACAATGCTCTGGCTCTTCTGGGGTTCTGGCCAAGTGCCGGCTCTGCCTCCTTTCCAGCAGATTTACGATCTTAGAGCGGCGGTAACATCTGCGGTTGATGTTATCCGCGGCTTAGCCCGAATGATGGAGATGGGGGTATTAGAGATAGCGGGCGTGAAGGACGGGCTGGATAATGATTTTGCCGGCCAAGCCGCTGGAGCTCTAGCAGCACTTAACGAATATGATTTGGTTGTCATCCATATTGAGGCCCCGGATGAAGCGGCTCATGCAGGCTCCATTGATGATAAAGTAGAGGCTATCGGGCGGATAGACCGGGAGGTTTTAAGCCGACTCCGCGGCTATAAGGGAGACGGCTTAAAAGTGCTGGTTATGCCTGACCATGCGACTCCGATTGAGGCTCGGACGCATACTGGTGAGCCGGTGCCGTTTCTGCTGTGGGGTCCGGGCTTTACCGCAAACGGCGCCAGAAGATTTACCGGGGCTGAGGCAGGAAGGACTGGCTTTTTCATTGAGCAGGGGTATAATATTATGGGGCAGCTGGTAGGGTAAACCAGTTGAGCTTTAAGGATAAAAATCTATGGCACTAATCGTCCAGAAATATGGCGGCTCATCGGTAGCTGATGCGAAGCAGATTAAGAGCGTTGCCCGGCGAATAGCTGCCACTAAGGCTACGGGCAACCAGGTGGTAGTCATCGTCTCGGCTATGGGGGATACCACTGATGAGCTAATCAGGCTGGCTTACCAGGTCGCCAAGGAGCCCAGTACCCGTGAGCTTGATGTGCTACTTTCCACCGGCGAGATTGTCTCCAGCACCCTGCTGGCAATGGCGTTAAAGTCCCTGGGTTATGGGGCTATTAGTCTTTCTGGTGCCCAGGCGGGAATACAGACTGATGCCGCCTACAGCCGGGCTCGCATCTTAAAGGTTGAGTCCGAAAGGGTGGTTGGGGAGCTCAAGAAGGGAAACATCGTCATTGTTGCCGGCTTTCAGGGGATTACTGAGGAGATGGATATCACCACCCTGGGGCGGGGTGGCTCGGACACTACGGCGGTGGCTTTAGCGGCAAGTTTAGGGGCGGAGGTATGTCAGCTATATACTGATGTTGACGGGGTCTATACTGCTGACCCGCACCTTGTCCCTGGAGCCCGCCCTTTAGCCGAGATTGGCTATGAGGAGATGCTGGAGCTGGCAAGCTATGGTGCCAGGGTGCTGCACCCGCGGGCGGTTGAGCTGGGAGAGTTATATAAAATTCCCATTCTGGTAGCTTCCAGCTTCAGTGACAGTCCGGGTACATTAATTCATGGAGGGGTGTCTATGGAAGTGCGCAATAGAGTGACAAGTATAGCTTATGACCTGAATGTGGCCAAGCTCACCGTGGTTGGTGTTCCTGACCGGCCGGGTATTGCCGCCGCCATTTTTGAGTCTTTAGCTTCTGCCGGTATCAGTGTTGATACCATCGTTCAGAACGCCAGTATTGAGGGTATTACCGACCTGACCTTTACCGTAGCCAAAAGTGACCTGAGAAGGGCAATGGGGGTGGTGAAACCTATAGCTGACTCAATTGGCGCCAGGCAGTGTGTTAGTGATGCCAAGCTGGGCAAAATCAGTATCATTGGCACCGGCATGCAAAACACCCCTGGTTATGCCGCCAGAATGTTCAGTGCCTTAAGCGAGAAGGGCATAAATATTCAGCTAATCACCACCTCGGAGATAAGGATAACCTGTATAATTTCCGAGGCCAAGGTTGAGGAGGCGGTCAGGGTCTTACACCGAGCCTTTGAGCTGGAGATAGCAGAGTAGGTTGATGAGGGGGGCGGATACTGTCACCTCCCTAAATCTTGCCAGCCTGCTTAGACAGCAACTACTTCCTTGATTTCGGGGATGTCTTGCTTTAAGACTCGCTCAATGCCCATCTTCAGAGTCATGGTGGACATGGGACAGCCAGCGCAGGCACCGGTTAGTTTTACCTTGACCACGCCGTCGTTAACATCAATCAGCTCAACATTGCCGCCATCAGCCACAAGGGCAGGACGAATCTTATTTAATACTACCTCTACTCTATCTCGCACTATAATTTGCCTCCTGTTAGATGTGGGCTCTTTTATTTGTAAGCAAACTCAAGCCTATCATAGCTGGGGCGGTTTGTCAATTTTAGAACTTTCCCCCTCTAACAAAACCAATACCCCTTCCCCTTATTGAGGGGACGAGGTTTAAAACTTTTTAATAAATGGCCTCGCTCTTATAGATTCTGGCTTGTTTGGCAGAGCTGGCTGGGGTAAAATAATAGCTCAGCCTGGTGGTGAGCCGGGTGGCCTAAGGAGCAGAGGATGTCATATCGGGATGAGGAAGAGGCGAGACTAATACGCCAGAGCAGCAGACAGGCGATAGCCCTGGCTATGGAAGGTCGCTGGCGAGAGGCAGTAGAGACTAATAAGAGCATCATAGAGAATTTCCCTAATGATGTTGATGCCTATAATCGGTCGGGCAGGGCCTATATGGAGCTGGGGGAGTATTTAAAAGCCAGGCAAGCCTACAGCCGGGCTAAAGAGCTCGACCCTTATAATACCATTGCCGAGAAGAACCTTCGTCGCCTGTCCCATCTAGGGGAAGCGGTGGCTGAAGAGGATGCTTTTCATAGGGTAGAGCCACAGCACTTTATTGAGGAAACCGGCAAGGCGGGGGTGGTTAGGCTCTACCGCTTGGCATCAGAGGAGATACTGGCCAAAATGGTGGCCGGTGATAGGGTATATTTGCAGATAGATGGGGCTAATTTAGCGGTGGAGGATGGTCGTCGGCAGTATCTGGGGCAGGTGGAGCCAAAACACGCTCAGCGCCTTATCAAGCTAATTGAAGGGGGCAACAGATACCTGGTCACCGTCGTTAGCTCATCAGAAGACATGATGGTGGTCATCATCAGGGAGGTATATCAGCACCCTTCTCAGGTGGGGCAACGTTCCTTCACGGGGAGGGGGTTTGAGGCTCTTGGCCCTTATGCTAGCGATAGAATGTTCAGGCGTCAGTTGAAGCATGAGGCGGCGGGGGAGCCTGGCTCTACCTTAGTCGGCGGAGATGAGGGAGAGCCGCTGCCTGGGGAGCCTACGGAAGATGCTCCCAGTGACGGCGGCGAAGATGAAGAACAGGAGGCTTAAGTAGTGATGGTTTTAGGTAAAGTTAGGCCGGTAAGCATTGAAGACGAGATGAAGAGTTCCTACCTTGACTATGCCATGAGTGTCATTGTTTCCCGTGCCTTACCTGATGTTCGGGATGGATTCAAACCGGTGCACCGACGCATTCTTTATGCTATGGATGGCTTGGGGCTTGCTCATAGCAGCCCTCATAAGAAGAGCGCTCGTGTTGTCGGTGAGGTATTAGGTAAGTATCACCCCCATGGGGATGCTTCTGTTTACGATGCCATGGTGCGTATGGCGCAGGACTTCTCTATGCGCCATACGCTTGTTGATGGGCAGGGCAACTTTGGCAGTATTGATAATGACCCACCGGCGGCCATGCGTTATACCGAGGTGCGCCTGACTGAGATGGCTGAGCAGATGCTGGTGGATATTGATAAGGATACCATTGACTTTATGCCCAATTTTGATGCTAGCCTTAAGGAGCCGATGGTTCTGCCTAGTCGGCTACCCAATCTACTGGTTAGCGGTAGCTCCGGAATTGCTGTTGGCATGGCGACCAACATCCCGCCTCATAATCTAGGGGAGGTGTGTGATGCCATGGCCTGTCTTCTTGATAACCCTGAGGCCGCCGTTGATGAGCTTATGGAGTTTGTTAAGGGGCCTGATTTTCCTACCGGCGGCATCATTCTGGGGCAAGAGGGGATTAGAAGTGCCTATGCTACCGGGCATGGCCGGATAGTGGTTCGGGCCCGGGCTTACACGGAGACTGCTTCCGGAGCTGGACGCCGTCAAATAGTGGTCACCCAGCTCCCTTATCAGACGAACAAGGCGGCTCTGGTGGAAAGAATAGCCGGGCTGGTCAAAGATAAGAAGATTACTGGCATCAGTGAATTGCGTGATGAGTCAGACCGCCAAGGTATGCGTATCGTCATTGAGCTGAAGAAAGAAGCTCAGTCGCAGCAGGTCCTGAACAGCCTTTATAAATATACCGCAATGCAGTCTGCTTTCTTTGTTAACATGCTGGCTTTAGTTTCCGGCCAGCCCCGGGTAATTAGCCTTAAGGAAGCGCTTTCCCATTTTATAGATTTCCGGCGTGAAGTTATCACCCGTCGCTCCCGGTTTGAGCTGAAAGTGGCTAAGGGCAGGGCTCATATCCTGGAGGGGTTTAAGATTGCCCTGGAGGATATAGACAGGGTGGTGGCTACTATACGGAAATCGGCTACCACTGAGACGGCTCGCCGTAACCTTATGACTAGCTTTGGCTTAACTCAGACTCAGGCGCAGGCCATCCTTGAGATGCAGTTACGCCGACTGGCTAACCTGGAGCAACGAAAGCTCCTTGATGAATATGCCGAGGTGGTAAAAACCATTGCCTATTTAGAGGGCCTGCTGTCCAGCTCAAAGAGAAAGCTTCTTTTGATAAAGGAGGAAGTGGCTGAGGTAAAGTCTAAATTTAGTGACCGGCGGCGAACCGAGATAGCTGCCGAGGGGTTGACTGAATTTAGCCAGGAAGACCTTATCCCGCGTCAGAGGATGGTGGTGACGCTTTCTAACCGCGGCTTTGTAAAGAGGGTGCCGTCCCGTGCCTACACCCCGCAGCATCGTGGTGGCAAGGGCATTATCGGCATGGTAACCAGGGAGAAAGATGCCGCCAGATTCCTGGTGGTGACTGATACCCATGATAATTTGCTGTTTTTTACCAATCGGGGGCGGGTCTTCTCTATTAAGTGCTACGAAATCCCGGACGATAGCTCCCGGGTGGCTAAAGGGATGGCGGTGATTAATCTTTTCCCCATCGCCGACGGGGAGAGGGTTACGGCGGTGATAGCTGTAAGTGAGTTTAAGCCGGGTAGCTACCTGCTCCTGGCTACTTGCCGTGGGGAGATAAAGAAGACGGCGGTGGGCAATTTCAGCTCGGTACGAAGTAGCGGGCTTATCGCTATGGATATGGAGGCAGGTGATGAGTTGGTGGCGGCATGTCTGGGCGCTGACACGGATGATGTCATCCTGGTGACTCAGAAGGGTCAGTCAATCAGGTTCGCTGTCTCTGGTTTAAGAGCCAGCTTGAGGACCAGTGGTGGTGTGCGCGCCCTCCGGCTGATAGCTGATGACCGGGTGGTCAGTATAGATATTGCCCATCCCGATGCCTTCCTGTTGATAGTAACTGCCGGCGGCTATGGCAAGCTTACCGCCGTTAAGAACTATCCACACCAGCACCGTGCCGGCAGTGGGGTGAGAACTTTTTTAACTACCGAGAAAACGGGCGAGGTGGCTGCCGCCAAGGTAGTTTCCCAGTTGCAGCAGCTGATGATTATATCGGCTGACGGCATTATCACCCGTACTCCGGTGAAGGATAAGGACCCCAGAAAGGGCATCACCACCCAGGGCAGGAGCACACAGGGGGTGCGGCTGATGAGGCTTGGCTCTGGTGATAGTGTGGTTGCCATCGCCAGCCTTGACTAGGGCTTGGCTCGTTAATTATGGCTTGGTCTAACTTGAAGCTAACTGTTGCCTTCGCTGGCAATCCGGCTGCCACCTCTCCAGCCCACAGGCACTGCAGGCTTTATAGCGGCAGTCCGGAGTTTCTTCTCCTTTCAGGGCACGCTGGTATTCTCGCTCAAGGAAAGCCGGGTGGAGTCCAACATCAATATGAGACCAGGGTAGAGGCTCATCAAGGGGGCGCTGCCTCTCGGCATAGAAGCCCGGCTCGAGTCCGGCCTCCTTAAAGGCGCCTAGCCAGATTTCGTAACTAAAGTGTTCACTCCAGCCGTCAAAGCGTGCCCCCAGTTGCCAGGCTCGGTAGATAACCCTGCCCAGTCGCC